>NZ_JBLWEO010000080.1:0-52972 GCF_048287395.1 Candidatus Electronema sp. PJ
AACAAATCTGCTGACGGTCTGACAAAGAATGATCATTTTCTGTCCATGCTGAAGACAGCTGCGGAGCGCGGATTCACGCCAGAGTTCATTCTGTTTGACACATGGTACGCAAGCCTTGAAAATCTTAAATTTATCCGGTCGTTTGACTGGCTTTGGCTGACCCGCTTGGAAAGCAGCCGCCACATCAATCCAGATACAACAAAAAATCGTCCTGTCAAGCAGGTGCTTCTCTCAGAATAAGGCGATATCGTTCATCTTAAAGGATGCGGCCTGATCAAGGTGTTCAAGAAAGTCAGAACAGAAGATGACTTATGCAAGAGGTCTAGTAAGCGATACGAATGAAGATAGGAAGCAGTGCGGAGCCTCAGTGCTCCCGGAAAAACCTCGAGCGAGGTTTTCCGATGAGATCGCTCGAGGTTTTTTATCAAGCACGAGAATGCTTTTTTCTGGCCACCTATCAGGCAACAGTAAACGTGCAGTCGAGACCTGAAAGCGGCCACGTTTCCGGTTGCCCTTGGAGCACGATGTTTACCAAGCAAACTCAGGATAAAAGATGATGAATAGGTTCTGAGGGAAAGACATGCGGAGGAGATTACAGAGCATCAGGGGAGATGATCCTGCTGATTTCATGTCTTTATTCCCACGAAAAAGAGCATATTATCTTTGGGGCGGACAAAGATTAATTCTGCATCAGTCACGCGGGTGTTGTCGTAATGAATGGTATAAGGGAAAACATATATATCCGGGCTGCGCAGTTCTTTCACAGCTGGAAACCAGGGGGCTTCCTCAGAAGGTACCCATGCCTCAATAAATTCAACTGCATCTTTGACTGCGCCAGAAGCCTGATCACCACGAAACCAGCCGTCATCAGCCTCGTTTCTTGTTAACTCTGCTTCTTTAACCTGCGAGAGGCGTATCGCATGTGCATCAAAATGATCCCCGCTAAAAGCGCGGGCAGAAACATAACTGTGCAGCACCTCTTTGATGCGTTCTTCACCTAACCCACACCAGATCAATATGTAGCGGACATCATACTTTGAGGCTATGGCATTGCTGTTCTTATTATCCAGCCCTAACTTGTAGGCAAGTGTGCCCGTGAACAAGATTACGCCAAGAGCGCAGAACGTTCCCCAGATAAGGAGGAGCGTTTTCATGATAGAACAAGCGCGTTGCATACACTGATAAATCTTGCTGGGGAGAGCTTTGGGCTGCGTTCTGTTCAGCGTAAGGCCGGATTGAAATAACCGAATTGAAGCTGAGGGAACTGCTCCTTGAGCAACTGGAGCCAGCGCAGCATTCCCAAGGCAGGCTTACGCGGTGCATGGCCGACTGTCTTCAGGTAATGCTCAGGATCCATATTCAGATTGCGGAGCTGGATTAAATCAGGTGGGCAGGCAGCGATCAGCTCACACAGGGCAGCGTACTCATCTGGGTCGTCAGTAAAGCCGGGCAGAATAAAATAGTTAAGCGAAACATGGCGACCATGCCGTTTCATCACCTCAATGGTCTGCCGTACCTCGGCAAAGGAAAAGCCCTTAGGCCGGTAGTAGCGGTGGTGCATCTCTGGGCGAGCTGAGTTCATCGACACGCGGATCGAATCTAATCCGGCGGCGGCGAGCCGGTCAACTGCGCTCGGTAAACTGGCATTGGTGTTGAGGTTGATGGTGCCCTTGTTGGTTTGCGCTCGCATCTGTCGGATGGATGACTCAAGCGTGGGAGCTTGCAGCAGCGGCTCGCCCTCGCAGCCTTGGCCAAAGCTGACCACTGCTTTGGCTGCTGTTTGCAAATGCGGCACCGCAATTTCGAGCAACTCTGTCGTGCTAGGGACAAAGTGAATGCGATCCTGTGTCGAAGGGCAACAACCACTGGGCTGCTGGGAGATGCAACCGATACAGCCTGCGTTGCAACAGGGCGAGGTCGGTAAGGGGGCTTCCCAACGGCCAAGGAAGTAGTTACGAGCAGCAGGGCAGGCGTACGTCAGGCAACATTTGCCCAGATGTTGAATAAGGCGATTATGCGGGTATTTCTTGAGCTTGGCTGCGGTCTTTTTGTTGATCAGCTTTTGATCAAAGCCTTTGGGATCCTGGCGGATGTCGCTGTCACTGCGGAAGGCAGCGACAACGAAGTGGTCATCAAGCCAGCCTACAGCGGTATAGGCAAAAAGTGGTAGGAGCGAGGCCTTCTCCCGTGTTTGATAGGCAGCGGAATAGATCGCAGTGTGTGCTGGTGCCATGAAAGCGGCTACAGCAGAGACTTCGCTGCTGCCATCATAAGGGTTCTCAGCCAGCAACTCAGGCTCACCGCTTTCTGTCTCAATCCCAATCGGCAGTCTGCCGGGTAAAACAAACAGCTCGCTGCCCTCGGGTAAGGGAATCAGCTCCTCTGGCTCGAGCCGGTAGAACTGGTCTGCACTTCTTCCGGCCATTTCCAGGCCGTTATAGTCCATGATCTCGCCCCGACTGTTAGCAAACACCAGCGCGGGACGTTTGTCTTTACCCATTAGTCCTCTGCACCTGATCTGATTTTCGCGAGCACAGAATCTACTGCGTTGTACACATCCAGATCACTGCCAAACACGTCCTGCACCTTTGGATGATCAATCAACTCATTGATGATATACGCAGTCAGATACAGCGTGAGAATATTGGGATCTGGCACGAGGGTGCGGATGTCAGCCACCTTGAGACGGATCTCAAACTCCTCCAGCTCTGCTGGTTCACGCAGCTGCCGCTCCATGCTTTCCTGCACTGACTGTACGTCATTGATCTCAATGATGTGGGCATCGAGGAGCCGTTGGACTAACTTAACTGCCAGTTCAGGTGCATTGTCCCTGGCCTTGCTGAGGATGAAACGGCGCTCCCGCTCCCTTTTGCGGTCGAGTGCGTCTATAGCCTTGTTGGTTGAGCCACTCGGATTGATATGGCGGGCCATCGTATTCTCCTTTCAATCTATACCTGTTGAGCCTGCGGGTCAATCCAGTCGCAGGAATCGCTTTTGTACAGCCGGGCAAAGCCAAGGACACGAGCCTCGGTTTCTGGTTCGAGCTGCATCTCATATTTGCGGACATACTCCGCTGCCATTCGATGCGTATTGAAGATAGGCACATTCAGCTTGAGGTTGTTCACTGCAACCTGGAGGTATTCGTCCGGGCGGCTATAGAACAACTCCAGTACCTTAGGCAGTAGCTCATAGAAGGAGCGTGAATCCTCGGCGTAAAGGAGGGTCTCTGGGGCTTCACTGAGGCTGTCAGCCGTGAGTGGGCCTTCATAACCGAACTTCCAGCCTGTTTGCCCTTCATGATAGCCCTCTACCCACCAGCCGTCCATTACGCTCAGATTAGGCACGCCATTCATTGCCGCCTTCATGCCACTGGTACCAGAGGCCTCTAGAGGCCTCTTCGGGCTGTTCAGCCAAGTATGCACACCAGAGACCATCATCCGGGCAATGCGCATATCGTAGCCAGGGATGAAGACCAGTCGAGCAAGGCCTTTGCTCCGCGTATACAGCTCCTCTTGGTTATCCAAGATCAGCTTGAGAACAGACTTGCCTGGTTCATCCTGTGGATGTGCTTTGCCGGCAAAGAGGAAATTGATTCGCCAGTTGTTTTGCAACAGGATGTCAGCCAACGCTGGGATGTCTTCGAAAATCAGATCAGCCCGCTTGTAGGTCGAGAAGCGGCGGGCAAAGCCAACAGTGAAGGTACCTGGACTGAGCAGGCTTTCCTCGCCTTGTCTTAGGTGTGACAAATAGTTGGGCGGATCAATCCACGTTTCGTCGGCCAAGGTGCGGTGTTCAGCCAGCATCCGGTTGACATAGCTCACGAGGATGCGGTTGTCTGCCTCCCAGGCCTGCTTCAATCTACTGAGAAACCCTGGATCGTCCTCGATCCGTGCCTCGCCAAAGATGCCTGGATCGTCACGCCAGCCGAGCAATTCGTCGGTTCTGTCAAAGACTCGCGCTCTGGCCTCACTGATCCAGGTGAGATGATGGACACCATTCGTCACGGCTCTGATCTTGCCCGCAAATTCTGGAAACTGCTTTCGGGTTACATCGCGGTGGAGACGGCTGACGCTGTTCACCGCCCGATTGACTCGCATCGCAAAGGCGGTGAAGTTGTATTCATGCGGCGATTCCGAATCATTGGCCAGTAGGTCCAGGATGCGGCAACCAGTAGCATGGCTAATGCCGGTGTATAGCGAGCGGGCAAAGCGGTCATGTCCGGCCTTAACCGGCGTGTGAATCGTATAGACAATATGCTTGGCTGCCTCGTCGGCTGCTGCTAAAATGTCTTTATCATTCATGCGATTGCGGCAATCCGGCCCTAAGGTTTTCTCTATCTGGCGGAGGATCAGGTGCAGCGTCACCGTTACGCCATGCTGTTCGTTGAGATGGATGGTGTGCGGAGTCAGACCCAGCCGCTCAGTCAACGGCAGAATGCAGGAACCGAGCATCCGCCGCTGATTGGCCTTCATGATCGCTGACTTGGCATTGTAGAGGCGTAGCCCGGCCTCACGCACCCAAGGCGGAGAGGAGGGAATAGAATAGTCGAGGAGGAATTCTGGCACAAAATAATCCAGTTCCTCGCTGATCTCCATCTTCATCCAGACATGGGCTTTGGCCTCAGTGGGATGATCGTACTCATTAAAAAAGGGCACGGTCAGCTCCAGTGGCTGGCCTGGCTGCTCTGGGTCTTCCAGCCGAAACAGGGTCGGCGTGTTCTCTGGATTCCACTGAGTGGCTTGGTCGATCTGGCCGACTCTCGAATCAACAAGCTGAGAAAAATAGCCCTCCCGGTAGAGCAAAGAAACAGCAAAGACTGGGATGTGTAAGTCAGCAAAGCTCTTCAGGGTATCGCCAGCTAATACACCGAGGCCGCCGCTATAGTTGGGTATCTTGCGAGGGCCACGCAGGTATTTCTCCAGAAGGCGCAGACAAGCTGGATTCTCGCTTTTTGTGCAGGCCTGATCCTTAAGGAAGTCCTGCACTGGATGAAAGATATCCGGGTCTGCGCCGATCTCCATAGAAACATAGGCCACTGGCCTGCTGTCTGGTCTGCTCAGGGCCTGCCAGACGCGATCGAAAATCTGCTGCGGCACGCCGAAAAAAGTACCGAATCTGCTCGTGCAGATCAGCTTCTCTGCGCTGTCAACGTTGACTGACTTTTGGGGACTCACGGTTTCCTTGCTGCTCGGCTAAAATGATACGCTGCCTGCCAGGTCTTGTTTTCACGACAAAACCCGACTCCTTGAACCTTTTAAGAGTAGATGGGTGGCCCAGGTTTTGCAAGGGAATTCCTTTTTCCACAGAAAAATGTTGAATTCCCCCCCTGTTCTGGTAGGATACGGAGAACTATTCCTGATGAAATACTTACCCAAGTATGGAGATGAAGATGCAAGTGAGTAACAAATTGTGTTTGTGTGTTTTTCTGGCCTTGGCCGCCTCCTTTTCCCTGACCGGCTGCGGCAAGAAGAAGCCTGCCGATGATGCAGCAGCCGCTGCCGCAGGCGGCCAAGATGCGGCGGCAACCGGCGAGACCCCTGGCCCGTCCGAACCACTGACCAGTCCAACAGGCCAGGAAGGCCAGGGTAATTTCGCCGAAGGCCGCACCTCCGGGCCGATGCTGCCGGTTTATTTCGAGTACGACTCCTCGAAGATTGAGGGTGATCAGGTCAGCCGGATCGAGCATAACGGTGATTTCCTCAAAGAGAACAAAGCAAAAACGATACGGATCGAGGGTAACTGTGACGAACGTGGTACCAGAGAGTACAACCTGGCCCTGGGCGAACGGCGGGCTAATGCTGCCAAGAAGTATCTCATCAATCTCGGTGTTGAGGCTGATCGGCTGGCCACGGTCAGCTGGGGTGAAGAGAAGCCGCTGGTTTTTGGCCAAGACGAGCAGTCTTGGGCGCAGAACCGGAGAGCTGATTTCGTCTTTGCTGAATAAGATCTGCTCCGTGTAGAGGTTTCAGGCTTTCCGGGCCGGGATGCCGGGGAGCCTGACGACAGTTGCTCTTTTCCGCCATCCCGGTCATTCTTTCTGCTCCGTTTCGGAATCATTCTTTTACTCATTTACTCAAAAGGAGATTGACTGTGAAGATTCAGTCAGGCCGCGCTGCGGCTGTTTTGGCCCTGTTTTTTTTGCTGCTGCAAACCGCTTCTGCTACTGCGGCGGAAATGAAAATCGCTGTTCTCAATATTCAAACAGTATTGACCAAATCTTCAGCAGGTCTAGCTGCTAAAGAGAAAATCGAAAAGAGGATGAAGGAACTGAGATCTTCTCTTGAAGGTGATAAACAGCATCTCATTTCCTTTCAAGATGAAATGAAGAAAAAGGCCTCGGTTTGGAGCGACGACAAGAAGCAAGAACAGGTTCTTGAATTTCAGAAGAAGCGCCGCGATCTGGATGCCAAGCAGGACAACGCCAATATGGAGATGAAAAGCCTCCAGGATAAATACCTGGCTCCCATCATGAAGGAGCTGGAGGGCATTGTCCGCCAAGTTGCTGCGGCTAAAGGGTATGCGATTGTCCTGCCAAACACCGCTGTCCTGTATTTCGACAATGCGGTTGATATCACCAGCGAAGTCACCACCAGTCTCAACGCCAAGCTGAAGTAATTTCTTGGTGGGCAGATGAATCCCTACCAGTTCCTGCGGCACACACCCGGTACTAACTGCGGGGAATGCGGTTATCCTGCCTGCCTGGCCTTTGCAGCGGCAGTAACCAAGGCTGGTGTCCGGGCTGATCTCTGCCCCTACCTACAACGGGAAAATCTGCCAGCAGAATTACTCGGTGGGGCAGTAGTAGATGCGCTGGAACACCGCCAAGATGCGCAGCACACGGCCTTGGCCATCCATCTGCGCTCTAAAATGCACCAACTGGATTTGCCAAACCTGGCTTCCCGTCTCGGTGCAATCTGGTCAGCGGCGGCTCCAGACCTTCTGTGCTTCTCTTATCTCGCCCAGCCAGTACGTTTAGGCGCGACCAACTGTTTCATCAACGAGAAGCAGCCAGCTGATCCGAGAGACGAGATCCTGCTGTACAATTACGTCTCGCTCGGCAGCGTCGGCAGGGGCAGAAAGCCGGATGGTACCTGGGTTGGCATGGAAAGCCTGCCGAATTCTCTTTCTAAAGTCCGCACCTTAGCCACCTACTGCGAAGAACGCCTGGCGGAACATTTCACAGGTAGGGCTGGGCGGCTGGTTGAACTCGGCATGACCCTTGGCGCAGTGCCTGCCAACCAAAGTGCTGATGTCAGCCTCCTCATCCCGGTTTTACCCTGCGTTTCTCTCTTGCTGTTATTCTGGGACGAAGTGGCAGAAGACCGTTTTACCGCCAAAGTGAAAGTGCTTTTTGACCAGCATGTGCTCGATTTTCTTGATTTGGAGTCCTTGGTCTTTGCTGCGGAACGCACGGCAGACCGTCTGCTGGAGCTTGACTAGATTTTGGGCAAGGTAATGCTCCTTTTTTACTCGCTGACAAAGGAGTTTGGCTTGGCCAGAAAGGAGTTGTACTCGGCAAAAGAGGAGTTCTGCCGAGTAAGAAAGGAGTTGGAGTCGGCCAAACTTCTTTCCAAGTCGGCAAAACTCCTTTCTGGCCAAGCCGAACTCCTTGGCGAGTCGGCAGAACTCCTCTTTTGCCGAGTACAACTCCTTTCTGGCCGAGCCAAACTCCTTGATAAACGAGGTGGACTCTTTGCTTCCTTCGTTGCAAAGGTCTGTCGCGAACTGCGCAAGATGCTGAAAAGCACTTGATAGCTCAGGAAAAAACGGTTCGTTCTTTGCGGCAACCTGCTGACTGTTATATGGACGCAACCCTTCTATGCAGGAGATCTACTGTTCATGCTGCACGACAAAATTGACCTTTTTGCCGATGCCCGCATCCTGGTGATCGGCGATGTCATCCTTGACCAATTCATCTGGGGCACAGTCTCGCGGATTTCCCCGGAAGCCCCGGTGCCAGTAGTCAATGTCACCAAAGAAGAGCTGCTCCTTGGCGGCAGTGCCAACGTGGTGCGCAACATCATCTCCTTAGGCGGGCAATGCGCCCTTTGCGGCATCATTGGCGATGACGTGATGGGCAGGGAGTTGCTCGCCTTAATGCAGACCGCCGGTGCGCCCATTGACGGCCTGATCAAAGGCAACCGGCCCACCACGATCAAAACCCGCGTTGTGGCCCAGCGGCAGCAGGTCGTGCGCTATGACCGGGAGAAAGTCGGCCCTCCTTCCGAGCAAACTTTACAAGAACTGCTGGCCTATTTAGACAACAGCTTGGCCAATTTTGATGCCGTGCTGATTTCTGACTACGCCAAGGGGGTGGTTTGCGAACCGCTGATGCAGCGGCTGCATCAGCTCCTGGCTGATTTGCGTCGCCAAGGCCGCCCACTCCCCCTGATTGTGGATCCCAAGCCGGTCAACGCGGTCTTATTCGCCGGATCCACGGTTATCACCCCGAACAACTTTGAAGCAGCCAAGATCAGCGGCATTGACATCATTGATGAGCAGAGCTTACTGGCTGCGGCCCGCCAAATCAAGGATGCGCTGGCCTGCGGCGCGGTATTAATCACCCGTGGTGAGGCTGGTATGACCCTGCTGGAGGGCGAGCAGGAACTGGTCAACATTCCCACGATGGCCAAAGAAGTCTATGATGTTACTGGCGCAGGTGATACCGTGGCGGCAACTCTTTCGCTGGCTCTGGCTGCGGGTTGTTCTATGACTGAGGCAGCAATTATCGCGAATCACGCTGCGGGAATTGTCGTTGGCAAGCTGGGTACAGCCTCGGCCAGTCGAGAGGAACTGCTTGCGGCTTTAACTGTGGAGGGATTGTGATGCGGCCCCGCAGCATGACCGGCTTTGGCCGGGGAGAATCAAGCGAGCAAAGCTGGGTAGCCGAGATTCGCACGGTCAATCATCGCTTTCTTGATCAGCGCGTGATGCTTCCGCCGGTCTTTGCCGGGTTAGAAGAGCGGATTAAGAAGACGGTTGCCGGACAACTTGACCGGGGACGGGTGGAAATTACCGTCACCTTCCGAGGTAATTTCTCTGCTACCCCGTTGCTGGTTGTGGATATGGAACTAGCCCGCCAGTTCCACCGCTGTTTACTCCAGCTGAACGAGCAGCTCGGCCTTGGTTGCCAGATCAGTCTGCATGATTTGCTGGCCCAGCGCGGTATTATTGTCCAGCAGGAGCAACAGCCAGACGTAGAGCAGGAATGGCCGCTGATCGAAGCAGCTGTGCAGGCGGCCTTGGCTGATTGCGACCGAATGCGTGAGCAGGAAGGCCAGAGCCTGAAGGAAGAACTGAATAGCCGCTTGGATTCGTTTGCCGCACTGGTGCGCGAGGTGGCGAATGCAATCCCGCAAATTGTAGAACAGCGGCAGCAGGAGTTACAAGACCGGATTAGGCGGTTGCTTGCTGGCATGGATATTGACCCTGCCCGGCTAGCCCAGGAAGCAGCGATCATGGCTGACAAGGCTGATGTCACTGAAGAGGTCGTGCGACTGACTAGCCACATCAGTCAATTTCGTAGCTTCCTCGATAGCGACGAGGCAGTTGGCCGTCGGCTGGACTTTCTTCTCCAAGAATTCCTGCGCGAGGTAAACACCCTGGCTTCCAAGATTTCCAACGCGGCTGTTGCCCGACTCGGCGTAGAGATGAAGAACGAGATTGAGAAACTGCGCGAGCAGGTACAGAACATCGAATAAGCTATGGATAACCGGCTCATCAACATTGGCTTTGGCAACGCAGTAAAAATCAGCCGGATCTTGGCTGTAGTCAATCCTGGGTCTTCACCCATCCGCAAGCTCAAGGAAGAGGCCAAGCAGGAGCAGCGGCTGATTGATGTGACTGAAGGCCGCCGCACCCGGGGCATCATTATTCTCGATAGCGGCCACCTTGTCCTGACCTCAGTGCAGCCAGAAACCATCAGCCAGCGGCTCGCCGCCTTGGACAAAGAACAGGCGAATCCTACCCGGCTGCTCCATCTGGAGGAAGACCATGAGTGAAGGCATTCTGTTGGTGCTCTCTGCGCCGTCTGGCTGCGGTAAGACCACTATTGTCCGGCAGGTAATGGCTGAATTGCCCGGCTTGGCCTTCTCGGTCTCGCATACCACCCGCCAGCCCCGACCTGGCGAAGGGAATGGGCGCGATTACCACTTTGTCAACCAGGAGCAATTCAAGGCTCTCCGCGATCAAGAGCCTTCTGGCTTTCTTGAATGGGCTGAAGTGCATGGCAATCTCTACGGCACCTCAAGGCAAGAGGTGGAAAAGCGACTCGCTACAGGCACAGATGTCATTTTGGACATAGACGTGCAGGGCGCAGAGCAAGTGCGGCACAATGCTCAGCCTGTAACCGTCTTTATCGCCCCACCTTCCTTGGCCGAGCTGGAACAACGGCTGCGCGGGCGCGGTACAGAAAGCCCGGAAAGCCTGCGCATCCGCCTGGCCAATGCGGAAAAAGAAATGCAGGCTGCTCCTACCTACACCTATCTGATCATCAACGACCAGCTTGAGCAGGCAGTGCTGGCCCTGAAATCCATCATCATTGCTGAACGCTGCCGCCAGCGCAGATTGTAACTCTCCTGCTCAGTTACCCTGCTTGTCAGTCTGATGAGTAGCGAGCAGGATTGGCGAAAACAATACTGCGCCCAGTTCCCGGACTCCTCGCTCGCCGATCTCTACGACCCGCTGACCATGCCGCCCGTGCTGCTCAAGGCGCACCGCGCTTTGGACAAGGCCGTGGACGCTGCTTATGGCAAAAGCAGCTTTCCCGCCGAGGCTGCGCGCGTTGCCTTCCTCTTTGATCTCTACCAAAAATACACCGCCAGCCTGCTGCTGCTCGCAGCCAAGGAGAAAAAGCCGGGCCCGAGGAAGAAGGTTGTGTAGGGGCGAAAAATTTTTCGCCCCTACAGAATGTTCCACCAGGCTGCGACCATCGCGCAGCACGACGGCTACGAGAATTTGTAGGCAGGCGATTGACAGAGGTATCTTTTTTGATACAATAGCCCCATGAATGAACCTATTTTGTCGGTCAAATTCTTCCGCACAGAAAAGGGCGGCGAGCCAGTCCGGGAATTTCTGCGTGAGTTGTCGGCAGAAGACCGTAAGATCATCGGCACTGACATCAAGGAAGTGCAGTTCGGCTGGCCGCTGGGGATGCCCTTGGTGCGGAAAATGGAAACCGGCCTTTGGGAAATCCGCTGTCATCTTGAACGCCGGACAGTGCGCGTGTTCTTCACGGTCAGCGGAAAAGAAATGATTTTTTTGCACGCCTTTATCAAAAAGACGCAGAAAACGCCGCACTCCGAGCTTGATGCGGCCAAGACCCGCAAAGCCCAGCTGGAGAGGAGGAACTAAATTATGACGAATCCACATGTTGGCAGCGATTTTGACGAGTTCCTTGACGAGGAAGGCATTCGTGAGGAAGTGACTGCGGCAGCTCTGAAACGAGTTATCGCCTGGCAGCTAGAGCAAGCCATGCAGGCAAAGCACATCACGAAAACCGAGATGGCAGCACGGATGCGCACCAGCAGGGCGGCCATTAATCGCCTTTTGAATGAAGACGACACCAGCGTGACTTTGGCAACATTGGCCCGCGCCAGCCTTGCTGTCGGTGTGCCGCTGAAGATTGAGTTTGGAGCTGGCGCGGTGGCATAACGCCAGTTTCTTCTACGGTAATCCAACAGCAGTATCCCCGCCGAGGCTGCGCGCGTTGCCTTCCTCTTTGATCTCTACCAAAAATACACCGCCAGCCTGTTGCCGCTCGCGGCGAAGGAGAAAAAGACGGGGAGAAGGAAGAAGACGGCGTAGGGGCGAAAAATTTTTTGCCCCTACAGGATGTTCCACCAGGCTGCGACCATCCGTAGCCGCTGTTGCAGTGCACACAGGCAAGATTATAAGAAAACTTGAGCCAAGAACACACGTAAATGGTGACTGCCATGAACAAGCTGACCGGAGCAAATGAATCACAGGACTTGTACGAGCGAACAGTGAAAGATATGCAGCGTGAGCTGGCATTCTGCGAGCAAGCGTTCGGCAAAGACCATCCTAAGGTGGCGAGTATTCTGAATCGTCTGGCTTCGTTCTGCAAAACGCAAGGCCACCCTGCGGAAGCGGAGCCGCTCTATTTGCGTTTGTTGGCGATTACGGAACAAACGCACGGCAAAGACCATCCTGAAGTGGCATCAGTTCTGGATGATCTGATCGAGCTGTATGAAGCGCAAGGCCGCTCTGCGGAAACAGAGCCGCTGTTGCAGCGTGCGGTGGCGATTTATGAAAAAGCGCATGGCCCAGTGGATCAATCTGTGGCAGCAGCACTGAACAATCTGGCGTTGGTCTATCATGGGCAGGGTCGCAACGAAACAGCAGAGCCGCTCTTGCAGCGTGCCTTGGCAATCTATGAGCAACTGTTCGGCCCAGAGCATCCGCATGTGGCAGTTACTCTGAAAAATCTGGGCGTACTGCATCTTAAGCAGGCGCATGACAAGGCAGCCAAGCCGTTCTTTGAGCGAGCGCTGGCCATTCAGGAGAAAAATCTCGGCCCAGATCATCCATCGCTCACCGCGAATATGCTCTCTCTGGCCGGCGTGACGTATGCACTGGGAGATGCCGACACAGCGGAGCAGCTCTTGCGGCGTTCGTTGGCGATCAACGAGAAGGCCTATGGCTCTGAGCACCCTGAGACAGCAGCATCTATGAGCTGGCTGGCTGGGCTGTATGAAGAGTTGGGTCGCTACGAGGCAGCGGAAATGCTGTATGAATGCGCTCTGGTCAGCATGAAGGCAAAGCTCCCCAGCGGGCATCCTGATCTGAGGAAATTTCAGGAAGACCACGCGAGATTGAAAGCAAAGCTGGCCGAGTAAGAGGGTCGGATTTCGATAATCTGAGCATCCTTCTCTTGCCTTGCTTGTCGCCTTCCTCTTTGCCCTCTACTCAAAATACACCGCCAGCCTGCTACCCCTTGCCGCGAAGGAGAAAATAGCGTAGGGGCAATTCATGAATTGCCCCTACAGTGTGTTTTGCCTGTGCGCGAATATCCGCAGTCAGATTTCTGACATTCACGGCCAAACAACAAACGTTCCTGGCTCGGTAGCGGATGTTCTCGGCCAAGCAATGGACGTTCCCTGTTCGGTCAGGGACATTCATAGCCGAGCCGGGAAGGTTCGTTGCTCGGTTGCGGACGTTCCTGGCCGAGCAGAGAACATCCGCGAGCGACTTGCGGACGTTCCTGAAGAGGTTTTACACGTCTAAAAGCTGTTCGTGGACGTTCATGAACAGCTACCGAATGTCCAAATTTTCATCCTGGATGTTCCCGAAGAGATTTTACACGTCCAATATCTTATCTTGAACGTTCCCGAAGAGGTTTTGCACGTCCAAAAGCTGTTCACGGATGTTGCAAAACAGCAGTTAGATGTCCGAAATCTATTTACGAAGTGCGGAAACCTGCCTAAGATGGAGCGAACAGCCTGCTGCTTCCTGCTGGGTAGGCGCAACAAGGTTCTCTCATCTCCTCAACACGCTATGAACGCACAACCCAAGAAACCTTTCCACCCTGAGAAAAAGCGGCCTGCGCCCAAGCCCGTAGAAGAGCCGGATGACAGCCTGCTCTGGGGCATTAACGCCGTTGCTGAGGCCCTGCGCAGCAATCCGCGCAGCCTTTGTGAAATCATGATCGAAAAAGGCAGGGCAGGTGGGCGACTGCAAGAGATCATCGACGCGGCCCGCATTGCTGAAGTGCGCATTCGCTTTGTTGACTTGGAGCGCATGGGCCTGCCCCGCGACTGCCGCCATCAAGGGATTGTGGCCCGGCAAACTGAGGCCCAGCTGATGTCGCTGCCTGAGCTGCTGGCAACTGAGCCGCAGCGCATTTTGCTCCTGGATTCCATCCAAGACCCCCGTAATTTGGGGTCTATCTTGCGTTCTGCCTTAGCTGCGGGCTTTCAGGCGGTGGTTTTAACCAGTGAACGGAGCGCACCACTGACTGGAACCGTGGCCCGCACCTCTGCGGGCGCGGTTGCCCACCTGCACATTGCCCGGGTGGTCAATCTGGCCGAGGCCTTGCGCCAGTTGAAGGAACACGGCTTCTGGATTTACGGGGCTGTGGCCGAGCCGCAGGTGCAGTCGATCTATCAGACCGACTTTAGCGGCAAAGTTGGCCTGGTTATTGGCAGTGAAGGCAAGGGTATCAGGCCCTTGGTGCGCAAGGGCTGCGATTTTCTCGTCACCATCCCCATGCCTGGCGAGTTTAATTCGTTGAATGCCTCGGTTGCAGCCGCTTTAATTATGTTTGAAGTAGTGCGCCAAGGTCGTTAGGATGAAGCTTACAGAGAGGAGGAGACCATGAGCCGAAAAAGACTGATTAGTTTTGACTGGGCAATGAGGAACCTTTTAGTAAGCAAGGAGAACTTCGAGATATTGGAAGGTTTTCTCAGTGAATTACTCAGAGATGACATCCATATCTTTGAAATCCTGGAGAGCGAAAACGAGAAGAAAGACCGGCGGAAAAAGTTCAACCGGGTTGATCTGCTGGTCAAGAACAAGCAGGGAGAAGTTGTTATTATTGAGATCCAATATGAGCGGGAATCAGATTGCCTGCAACGAATCCTCTGCGGTACTTCCAAGGTCATTACCGAGCATATCCAAGAAAGCAAGCCCTATGCAGAGATAGTCAAAGTCATCTCGGTCAACATCCTCTATTATGATCTGGGCCAAGGGGAAGATTATGTCTATCACGGTTCCACTTCCTTCCTTGGTTTACACAAGCAAGATGTTTTGCAGCTTTCCGAAGATCAGCAGGAGATCTATCAGAAGCACGAGTTCCGCCAAATCTTCCCTGAGTACTATCTGATCAAGGTCAACGGTCTCAATGAGCCACCCAGGGATGGGTTGGATGAGTGGATCTATTTCCTGAAGAACGAAGAGATCCGAGAAGACTTCAAAGCAAAAGGATTAGCTAAGGCCTGGCAGGTGTTAGACTTCATGGCTCTTGCAGAGCAAGAACGCTTTGCCTATGAACGGTACCAGGAAGACCTGCGCCATCGCTCCACGATGCTGCGTTCTTCCTATACCCTTGGCGTGAAAAAAGGCGTGAAGCAAGGCATCAAGCAGGGAGTCAGACATGGTCTCATGCAGGGAGAGCGCAAGAAAGCCCGCGAGATTGCCCTAAAGCTGATAGACGTACTCGATGCCCAGACTATTGCCCAGAAGACTGGCCTGAGCGTTGAAGAGATTACGGCTTTGCCACGCAGCAAAGCCTGAATCTGCTGCTTATACCCACTGCTTAGTGAGCGGCGGAACGTGCTCCCCTTCTCTTACGGTGCAGCCGCGCAGGACACTGTGCGCCCCGATCACGGCCTTGCTGCCCACCGTGCAATCCTGCAACACAACCCCGCTTTCCAGAATTACGCCTGTAGCAAGGGCACAGCGACCCTTAATCTGCACCCCAGCCTGAAGAATAACATCCTGCTCCAGCGTGCTTGCCGGGGAAACCAGAACCGTTTCTGGCGAGTAGATCGTTACCCCTGACAGCATCAGCTCGTGATTCCGGCGCAGTTGCAGGGCAGCGTGCGCTTGCGCCAACTCCACGCGCGAATTCACGCCCAGCACATCAATGGCAGGATGGTGAACGAATTTCTCCACTCGCACTCCCTGCTGCACCGCAATGCCGACGATATCAGTCAAATATACCTCGCCTTGGCTATTGTTCGTTCCTACCTGACGCAACGCTGCAAAGAGAAAGTCTGCCTGTGCGACATAAATGCCAGCGTTGATCTCCCGAATTGCTCGCTGGGCTTCATCTGCATCCTTCTGCTCAACAATACGCAGGACGTGGCCTGTATCGTTACTGATAATCCTGCCGTAACCAAAAGGGTTGTCCAGCTCAGTCGTCATCAGGGTGAGTACCGCCTGTGTTTTCTGATGCTGCTCGATCATCGCTCGCAGGGTTTCTGGTCGGATCAAGGGCGTATCGCCACAAAGAATCATGATCAAGTCAGCTGCTGCACAGGCCGTCTCTGCGCACAATACTGCGTGTCCAGTGCCCAATTGCTCCTCTTGCACTACCGGATTGACGCGATAATTTTGTAAAGAAGCTAACACCTGTTCCCGCTGATGCCCAACAATGACGGCTGGCTGGGTAATGCCAGCCGCAGCAACAGCATCGAGCACATGATGCAGCATGGGTTTACAGTACAGCTCGTGCAGCACCTTTGCCTGGGCCGACTTCATCCGCGTGCCTTTGCCTGCGGCAAGAATCACAGCGGTGATGGCTGGTTTATTCATGGGAAAATTCAAATCAAAGTTATAAGCAGGGGAAGGAAGCTAGGCAGCAGGCAGAGCTTTGGCTCAACGGTTGAGTTACGGCAGCCTACATTTTGCTGCCCGGCAACAAGCCTCAACATCAAAGGCATTGAGTACACGCAGATTCCGCTCTCGTTCCAGGCCAGTAAGCGGCGGGCGTGGTGAATGCTGTGCCACTAATTCGGCCAATTGCGTCCGATCAGGCAGCGCGGTCATGCCCACTGCCAGCACTTTACCCTTGTGGGTTTCTAAGAGTTCTGCATCTTGCCCGTTTGTCACGACTGCCAGCGGCAGGCAGCAGGATGCGTCCAGCACCCGTGCTGCCGCTAGAGCCGGTTTCTCGCGCGTTACCAAAGAGCCTGGCCCATAACGAAGAAGTAGCCTGCGCTGACCATTAAGCGAGACGGTCAGATCAATCACCGAGCGGACAAAGCTCCTGTTAAACCAGGTCTCAATCGTAAGCCGAGGTTCCAGCTCCTCTTTGGTAAAGCCCTTTTCCTCAACAAGCAAGCGAGCCAAGCTCTGCCGGTAACGCTCATCGTCCGTATCTGGTAGTTCTACGCCTGTGAGATAGTCGTTGAGCGTACCGTAAACAAAATGATGCCCAGTTTGTTGCATCACCCGGTGAAGCTGTCCAGGAGAGCAAAATACTCCGCTGCCCGCTTGGTCAGCTCCTCGTCACTGATTCCATTCATACTTATGGGCAAGACGTTGTGAATGACAAAAGGCGGCAGCCACGTCAGGCCACAGAGGTTAGCAGTTTGCTGAAGGGGGCGCAATAGCTCACTCATGGTGTAATTATTGCGCCCACCAGAGCGGTAGGCATCCTGATGGCCACCGGTCGTGACTGCGGCAAGCCAGAACTTGCCCTTGAGCTGATCACCCACGCCTGGAGGATAGGCAAAGCCGTATTGCAATACCTGATCCTGCCATTCCTTGAACAATGCTGGACAGCTGTACCAACGGAAAGGATGCTGGAACACGATCAGATCATGTTCTAGCAGCAGCTTTTGCTCTTTCGTCACATCAATCTTGAAATCAGGATACTCCTGATACAGATTGCGGTAGGTGAGGTTTGAGAGTTTCTTAGCCTCTCCGGCGAGCATTTGGTTGCCTCTGGAATGCTCAAAGTTCGGATGAAACAGATTGAGCAGGATGCGGGGCTTTGCCATGTTGTCCTCCTTGCGGACTTTATTCTTTGACCCTGGTGAGATATGCTCCTGAACGAGTGTCGATCTGGATGATGTCGCCCTCAACAACAAAGGGCGGCACCTGCACCTGATAGCCAGTTTCTACAGTAACTGGCTTGGTATCTGTGCCTGCGGTATCGCCTTTTGCCCAAGGATCAGCTTGAGTTACTTTCAAGTTGACAAAGTTAGGAATGGATACGTCAATAGGCCGTGTACCGCCGAAGAACAGCACAACTACTTCCATGCTCTCTTTGAGGAAATGGACGTTGTCACCCAACTGCTCTTTGGTCAGGGCAATCTGCTCAAAGGTAGTGGTATCCATGAAGTGATACTCGTCGCCTTGAGCGTAGAGGTACTGCATTTTGCGTTCTTCCAAGTCCGGCTTATCGAACTTGTCATTGGAGCGGTAGGTGTTAACCAGCTGGTTGCCAGAGATCAGGCTTCGCATCTTGGTGCGATAGAGTGCCTGGCCTTTGCCTGGCTTGGAAAACTCAAAATCAGTGATGATGTACGGCTCGCCGTCGATCTGAACCTTCAGTCCTTTGCGGAGATCTGCTGCTGTATATGACATTGGCTTGTCCTCGATGAAATGTTGAAGAGATGCTGCTCCGTAATGGGCGCACACAGGGCTGCATGTTACGAGATACCCCTGTTTTTTGCAACCTTTCCTTGTCAAGGGCAGGCTGTTCCTTTAAACTGAGAAACGGCATGAGGATTCCTTTTCTCTGAACATTCTACAGCGTGCATCATGATTAAGGCAGGCATTCTTTCCGACACCCACCTTACCCGCATCAGCTCAGATTTCTTGACTGCTGTCCGTCGCTGCTTTGCTGACTGCGAGGTTATCATCCATGCGGGTGACATCGTTGATGTCTTTACTCTCGATGTCTTTCGGGGCAAAACAGTCCACGCTATCCACGGCAATTGCTGCAACCTCTCTACGCACTCTGCCCTGCCAGAGCAGCTTACCTTTGAGCTGGGCAGCTTTAAGATAAGCCTCACGCATGGCAACCAGTTTGGCAGACACGGCATGGACATTGAACCAGGCCTGATTAAGCACTTCCCAGAAGCAGACTGTCTGATCTACGGCCATACCCACAATGCAGTCTGCCATCACACGGCAGGCAAGCTGATCATTAACCCCGGCTCCTTTCAGCTTAATGGCAGATACGGTCAGCCTTGCACCTACGCGATTCTTGAGGCAGACCAAGAGCTGAATGGGAAGATTTACGAGTTTCCATTCAGGTGATTTTACCCACTCAATGGTAAGACAAGCTGATTGCCGCACGTTGCTCTCCAGCCTTGCTTTGCCTTCCTTCATGCGGTACATTCTTGTTGTATTGTCTGAAATCAACCTGCTATCCCAGCTGAACAAAACCAGCCGCTGCGTTATGGAATACTTCCTTCAGAACTTGATCAATGCCCTCCAGTGGGGCAGCTTTTATGCGGTGATCTCCATCGGCTACTCGATGGTCTATGGTGTGCTGATGTTGTTTAACTTCGCGCACGGCGATATCTTTATGACTGGCACGTACATCGGCTTTGGCATTGCCACGCTGCTGCTGGCTCTCCTCGGACCATTCATGCCAGGTTGGGCAATCTTTCTCCTTACAGTGCTAATCACCATGTTTCTCACCGCTTGGCTGGGAGTTTTGGTGGAAGTAGTGGGCTATCGGCCTCTGCGCCACGCGCCACGGGCCTCTGCTGCTATCACCGGCCTGATGATCGGTATCATTCTTGAGACCAGCAACCTGATCATTCTTGGTACTAAGCGCCTAAGCTTCCCTGTCCTGATTGAATCAACGACCTGGAATGTTGGCGGCGTGTATTTCACCAATGTCAAGGTGCTGATCATCGTGGTCTCGCTCATCCTGATGCTTGGCTTGCACACCTTTATTCAGAAGAGTCGCTGGGGCATGGCAATGCGGGCAATGTCCTATGAGTTCCACGCTGTGCCGCTGATGGGCATCTCAGTCAATGTGCTGGCCCCGTTGACCTTTGCTGTTGGGGCAGGCTTGGCTTCAGTGGCCGGTATCCTCTACGGCCAAGCCTACCCGGTATTGGATCCACACATGGGCGTTTTGCTCGGTTGGAAGGCATTCGTAGCTGCTATTCTCGGTGGCCGAGGTTCAATCATGGGGGCAGCCTTGGCGGGATATTTGCTGGGCGCGATTGAGATCTTCACCGCAATGGTCTTTCCCTCTACCTTCCGCGACCTGATCGCCTATTCGATCATTTTGGTGATCTTGACCTTCCGTCCACGCGGATTCTTTGGCATGGCGCATAGCACACAGCTGAGGTTGTGATTCACAAATGGTTGGCGAAAATATCGGCAAGCTCTTGCTCGTACAATGAGCAACTCCTTGCTCGATACATGCGCAACCCCTTGCCCGAAACACGAGCAACCCCTTGCCCGTACAATGAGCAACCGCTTGCTCGTAGAATGAGTAAGTGCTTGGGTCTGAAATCGGCAGGCTGTCAGGGTTCCAGCCGCACTGCCTGTCGGATCTTAGAGCTGTACATTGATGATCTCTGTATCCAAGGGCAAAGCTTGGCTGACCAGGAGCACGATGGAGTTTTCCCTGCTCATGCTGGTAGCCAGAACGGGAAATCGCTTGACAGAACAATCTCAGTGCTTTACGCTGCTTGTAGCAGCCTTGTTCTCTGGTCACGCCGTCGAATCTGCCCTGATGAATACTATGAACTCCATGCACAGCCTCCTTTATCTGTCCTTGGGCGCAGGTTCAGCCACGCTCATCATCTTGTTCACGGTGGCGATGCGCGTGAAACGGCGTTACTGTAATCCTGCCTGGCGCGAGCGGCTGCCTGACTCTCAGATGATGCAGCAGGCCGAACAGCTCGTGCGCATGACCATCTCTCCCCGCTTCAATTTCAGTTTTGCCCTCATGCAACCAGGGGTCTATCAGCATCTGGATCGACTCTACACCTACGATGTGATTCCGCCAGAACTGCTGAACGGGCTGCTCTTCCAAGGTGTGCATCGCACGCCCAAAGGCACGATTGTGGCCTTTGAGTTGCTCGCTCCAGCCACGGTCTATTTCCTGTACCATCAATGGGGGGACGGCGGCTATCCAGCCTTCTTTGCTGCGCACCAGGAAGAGTGGCAACGCTGTCCGGTAGCCCCGCAATACGATATCCACAATGGCGATCACGGCTTGAAAATGGTGATGTATCGGCGTGAGGCCGCAGCAGGCACCTATACGTTACCAGCCACCAGCACCGCGAACACCTGTTTCAACATGGTCTTTCAAGCTCAGGAGGAAAGCCTGCGTACACAGATGCTGGCTGCTTCCTCCTTCGCTGCTGCCTGAAGCGTTGCCGTGGATATTCGTCAGCAGCTTGAAGCGCAAGAGCAGCAGGTCTTATCCGTCCATGCCTGCTTCAGCAATCGCTCAAAAGGCCGAATGCGGGATGAGCCACCCTGCGAGCTGCGCACGGCCTTTCAGCGGGACCGGGATCGGATTATCCACTCCAAGACCTTCCGTCGTCTCAAGCATAAGACTCAAGTATTTCTCGCCCCCACTGGCGACCATTATCGAACTCGCCTCACGCATGTGCTCGAGGTCTCCCAGATCGCCCGCACCATCGCAGTTTGTTTGCACTTGAATGAGTACCTGACCGAGGCTATCGCCTTGGGCCATGACCTCGGTCATACCCCGTTTGGTCACGCAGGTGAATACACCCTCAACCGTCTCCATCCAGGTGGCTTCCGGCATTACATCCAAAGCCTACGAGTTGTGGACTTCCTTGAGAACAGTGGTCAAGGCTTGAACCTCAGCTGGGAAGTGCGCAACGGCATCGTAAAGCACTCCAAAGGCTACAAGGATATCCTGCCGAACGACGCACGGGAGTTGCCCGCTACCTTGGAAGGCCAGGCAGTGCGGGTGGCAGATATTATCGCCTATCTCAACCATGATATGGACGATGCCATCCGCGCCGAGATGATTCGAGAGAGCGATCTACCGCAGCATCTCCGCCAGGTCGTGGGTGATCGGCCTGATCGCCGCATTGCGGCCATGATGCGCGATCTGATTACCGAGACCTTGCAGAAGGACGAGGGTCGTCTGCGCCTTAGCCCGATGATGCAAGAGGTGATCTGTGGAATGCGCAGCTTTCTCTACGCGAAGGTCTATCGCAACCAACTGGTACACAGCGAGTTTGAAAAGGCACAGCGGCTGATCAGTGAGCTGTATCTGTTCTTCTTAGAACATGAGTTCCCGGTTGGGTCAGAACCGGTCTGTCCCAAGCGCCGCCAACCAGTGAGTGCTGCCGAGGAAAAGCGGTTGCACCGTTTGGTCTGCGACTTTATCGCGGGCATGACTGACCGTTACGCCTTGGATTTGTACAGCCAGATCTTTATGCCCAAGCCGTGGTCAGTGATGTGATGAATGCCCAGGCTTGGGGAGAAGGTGTTACCTGCTGGCGAGAGAGTGGCCAGCAAGGATCTTTTCCAGGAGCAAGCGGGGGGCATCCTCCAGTCCTTCGCTGATCGCCAGCACCGGCTGCTCCGAGCGTTCGGCCTGGCGTATGGCTGCCGCATCTGGGAAAAAGGCAATTGGCTCTTCGCCCAGTGCGTGGGTCAGGAAAGCCTGGTCGTCGAGCGACTGGAGCAGATTGCCGACAAAGCAGACCTGGGGAATGCGTACAGCCTCGGCCATTTGCTTGATCTTCAGGGCCGTGCGCACACTTGATTGGGAAGGAATCACCACGATCAGCAGGCAGTCCACGCCTGCTACTGTTCCCCGGCCAAGATGCTCAATCCCAGCCTCCATATCCACTAACACCACCTCTTGGGCGGTGAGCAGCATCTTCTTCAGCATCTTACGGAGAACGTGGTTCTCTGGACAGGCGCAGCCACCTTCGGCGGTCTGCACTGCGCCAAGAATCATCAGGCGGATGCCGTCCTGCTTAAGCATGAAATCCCGCAGCAGGTCATTTACTTCTGGGTTAAGGTTATAAAAGGGGGAACCTTCGCTCTTGCCAGCGCGTTCTGCGAGCAGTTTGCCCATCTCGGCAATCGGTTTGACGACTTTTCCGGTCTCAGCTATTCCCAAGGTTTGCGCCATGTGGGGACTGGGATCAGCATCAATCACCAAGACATCCCGGCCCTGTCGCCGAAGCTCCCCGGCAAGCAGGGCCATGATAGTCGTCTTGCCCACGCCGCCTTTGCCGCTCACTGCGATTTTCATTGGTTGGCCTCCTGAATTTCTTGCCCTGTTCCAGTAGAGTGGTTACTATTACGTGAGATAGAGAAGCGCATCATCTGCAACCCATTTTCACGAGGAGGGCTGTACAATATGGAAACAAAATATGTAAGCACTGCCATCACTGCCGTTAAGGCCCGGCAGGAAGCGTCAACGGTTTTCTTAGCCAAGGTCTTCAACTGGATGGCTGTTGGCCTGGGGCTGACTGGCGTAATTGCCTGGTTGACTGCCAGCACCGGCTTGACCTTGAGCATTGCCCAAAGTCCCCTGTACATCGTGCTGATCCTTGCCGAACTTGGCTTGGTCTGGTATCTCTCTGCGCGGATTGACAAGATACAAACAGCCACAGCGACAGGGTTGTTCTTCGCCTATGCCTTGCTCAACGGCCTGACGCTGTCGGTGATTTTTCTGATCTACAGTGGCGCATCCATCGCAGGCACCTTCCTGATCAGTGCGGCGATGTTCTTGGCGATGGCGATCTATGGGATGGTGACGAAGCGCGACCTTGCTGGCTTGGGTGCCTTCATGTTCATGGGCCTGATCGGCATCCTCATCGCCTCAATAGTCAACATCTTCTTGGCCAGCTCCACCCTGCATTGGGCGATTTCGCTAATCGGCGTGATTGTTTTCGTCGGTCTGACTGCCTATGACGTGCAGAAGATCAAGAGCATGGGCGAGCAACAGGGCTTCATGAGTCAAGGTGACGCAGCAGTGCAGAAAGGTGCAATCATCGGTGCGCTGGCTTTGTACCTTGACTTCATCAACCTCTTCCTGATGCTGCTCCGTTTCTTTGGTGGTAGCCGCGACTAGCAGACAACAACTGCGCACAAGGCCACTTTAACCAAGTGACTGCGAGGGGAACAGCGTCAGCAACCCCTCTTTACTGGCTGCGCAGATACCCCGCTCAGTGATCAGCCCGGTGACAAGCCGGGCTGGTGTCACATCAAAGGCCGGATTGGCGGCGCGCGTCTGTTCTGGCGCAATTCTCACGCGTCGCACTTGGCCATCCTCAGTCAAACCAGTAACCCACAGCACTTCTTCCTCGGCCCGCTCCTCAATCGGAATCGCCAGGCCGTCCTCTAGCGTCCAGTCAATAGTAGAACCAGGCAGGGCCACGTAAAAAGGCACGCCATTATCCGCTGCGGCCAGAGCCTTCAGGTAGGTGCCGATCTTGTTGCAGACATCACCACAGGCTGTAGTGCGGTCAGTGCCGACAATGCAGAGATCAACCTGGCCTTGCCGCATGAGGTGGCCGCCGCTGTTGTCGGCAATCAGATGATGGTCAATGCCGGCTGCGGCCAGCTCCCAGGCAGTGAGATGCGCGCCCTGATTGCGGGGTCTGGTTTCATCCACCCAGACATGCAGGGGAATGCCAGCCTGCTGCGCCTTGAAGATCGGTGCCAAGGCAGTGCCCCAATCCACAGTTGCCAGCCAGCCCGCGTTGCAGTGGGTGAGAATATTGACCGGGCGACCTTTTCGCTGGTATTGCTCCTCAATCAACCGCAGGCCGTGTTTGCCCAACGCCTCGTTGAGGCGCACATCCTCCTCGCAGATCATCGCTGCCTCTTCGCGAGCTGCATCGAGCCGCTCTTGTGGTGGCAACGGGGCCAGAACCGTCTTCATCCGCTCCACTGCCCAGCGCAGATTGATTGCTGTCGGCCTGGCCTGAACCAGCTTGGCGCAGACCGCCCCTAGTCCGGCATCAGAGCTATCCGCCAGTAGGCCGAGAAAAACCCCGTAAGCTGCTGCCGCACCGATCAGCGGTGCGCCGCGTACCAGCATGTTGCGAATGGCCAGTACCGCCTCGTCAGCTGTGGTCAGGCGGACAATCTCGAAATGATGGGGCAGTTGGGTCTGATCAATGATGCTAACTGTGCGGCTGTCCGGTTCAAGCCAAATAGTGCGCCAAGGTTTTCCGTTGATATTCATAGGACTATGAGTTACGCAGTTGCATAATATAACCCAAGTTGCTACCTAAAACATTGCTTTTTCAATTCCGTATGCTAAAACGAACAGGAAAACTTTCAGTTCAAACCCCTGATGCGTGACAGCGTGAATATGTGCTGGAAATCGCTGTTTAATCACGCTGAATGCTGATTCAATGCGCTTCCGAATGAATTTTATGCCGTTTTCAACAAAACGGTCGCGCTTTCTTTTTGAGTTTTTCTTTCTGAGCGGCATAAGATGAATGCCTCGTTCCATCAGGCTGTCCTCCAAGGGATAATCATTATATGCTTTGTCAGCAACAATAACGCTTCCGCTTGGAATCTGAAGGCTGAAACCATGAAATGCGGAGGAAATATCTGAGCATGAGCCGTGAGAAAGAACAATTTCAGCAGGAACTCCTGATTCATTCATTAAAACGTGAACTTTCAGCCCGTAAAAATATTTCCGCTGACTGGCAATATATCCTCTGAAACATTCCTCATTGTAAATTTTGCAGCGTTTTATGCGGATGTTCTGGCAGACAGGGACAGGAAAGCTGTCAGCAATATAAATTTTCAATGAATCTACCCCGTGAGCGGCGGAGGCAAGCCAGTCCGCCAAGCCGCGCCAGACAAATTCCGGGATTCCGGCAAGCCGACGGCTGAACCGGCTTTTTGAGATCATGCGGGGAATATATCGGTATTCATTGAGAAAATTGCAGCTTTCCTCATGGTCTCCGCCGAAAAAGGCCGCCGCTGTCAAGGCTGCTGTCATGACTTCCGCAGCACTCATCCGGCATTGAGAATGATCCTGATAATTCAAAGATTTCAGCAAATCATCGCAGACGCAGTAAAATGCAGTGATCTCGATATCCACAGTTCCTCTCCGCATGGGTTTGTTCTGACTTTGACATCAGCAATATAACTCATGCTGGGGAACTGTGGAATTTTATTCAATAACAGGTAGCAACTTGGGTTAATATATGTTCAATTAAGGGAAACTTTCTGCTCGTTTACCAAGGAGTTCGGCTTGGTCAAACTCCTTTGTTGGCGAGCCAGACTTCTTTGCAAGTCGGCAAAACTGCTTTGCGGCTTAACAAGACTCCTTTTTGGCCAAGCAAGAAAGGAGTTCTGCTCGGCCAAACTCCTTTCCTGCTGAGTATAACTCCTTTGCAAGTCGGCAGCACTCCTCTTCTGCCAAGCCAAACTGCTTTGCCAGCGAGCAAGGAAGAAGGTGTTTTCGTTTCCACTCATTTCTGGAACAAATCAGAATGCGTGCCTGTCCGTTCAAAAATAATCCGGTCGCTCTCAATTTTATAAATTAGCAGCCAGTCTGACTCAACATGACATTCCCGCCGTCCCTGCCAGCTGCCGATCAGTTTATGATCCCGATGAATTGCGTCAAGAGGCTTTTCCTCAATCAACGAACGTAGAATTAATCTGATCTTTTCCAGATTTTTTCCTCTTTTCCGCATTCGTTCAATATCCCGTTCAAACTGCCGGGCATACGCAGGACTCAGCATCAGATGCCCAGCTTTTTGCACATGTCATCGGCATTCTCGCAGGCAATCAGATCACGTCCGGCATCGGTGTCGTCAAAGGTCTGGCGGGTGGTTGCATTCGGCAGGACAAGGTTAAACGGCAGCCCATTTCGCTGTTCAACCTGTTTGTAGAAGATGGTGATGGCTTGGGTGGTGGTCAGGCCGAGCTGACGAAATATATCTTCCACCCTATCTTTCAAATCAGGGGCGAGGCGGGCGCGGACTGTCGCGGTTTTGTTCATAGCGAATCTCCTTTGTTTTCTTCTTATTGTAGCCTGAACAGGGCACAGGTTCAAGAAAAACGAACAAAGGGAAGGCACCTTCCCGGCCAAACTGCCCTTGATGATATCCCAGCCCATGTGCGCTGAAAGCGAGCTTTCGCCCCTACAGGTGCATCGCAACTCATTCCCCCGCATTATTGCAAACACCGGCAAGGGGTGGCTCACTGCTTCATCAGCTCCTGCATCCTAATAACAGTCTTCTCCTTGGCCCAAAAATAGAGGGGATTGCCGCTATCATCGCTTTCTGCGGCAAAGAGACGGAAACGGCCTGGTTGCTCTGTACTGCGTACTAGCTGATAATCAACCGTGTAGCCAGGGATCTGGCTACTTTCCCAGAGGCTCTGCATCTGACTACCATCCCAGCTCAGGACAGCGACTGAAGAACCCTCGAACCAACGCAGATTTTTGAAATAGTCCACATTGGTTACTCGGTTGCGGCCAATGATGATCTCTGGCTTGCCGTCACCGGTTACATCTTGGGCGATGAGACGGGTATGGATATACAGCCGCTCACGGTCGTAAGGATGATCCAACTCTGCTTGCCGTCTGCTGGCTAACGTACCCAGGGCATCCCGACTTGCCCCATAGATCTCCGTGCTCTTCCAGAGCGGTTTGCCCTCTTGATCAAGAATCAGGAGGTTGTTCTCGTTAGTGAGCGCGATAAACTCCCGCCTACCATCCTGATCCAGATCAGCACGGATGAAATCATAGAGACTAATGCCTTGCGGGACATCCACTTCTTCAGTTCGGTCAAGAGTGCCTTCTTGGTTAAAGCTCATCCGGTAAATGCCTTGGCCTGACTGCCCAAGCAGTACAGGCTTGCCTGCGGAATCAATATCCGGGCGGAGATAGAATGGGATCTGTTCATGCAGGGTAAAGAATTTCTTGCCATCCCAAGCGAGTACAAGCGAGGAAGGAATGCTCCCATTACTGGCCGAGATATATATCTGCGATCGATGGTCGTTCTTATTAAGACTGGCCAGATACACCGCATGATAGGCGAGATGCCCAGGTAAGGCTAGCTCGGCAATCTGCTGAAAACGATCTGAGCTGAAGCGGCAAAGGAGTAACCTACCCTGCTCAAGCAAGACCAGCTCTTCCCGGCCATCGCTATCCAAATCACCGGCATCCATAGCTCGCAGCGAGATAGCCATCTCGCCACTACTCTGGGCATTAAATATTTTGAATGGCCCGTTCCCTGCTAATGAGGAGGCTGCTGATTCCTGGCCAAGGGCATAGAGACCATCTCGCCAGGCCTTGTCAGGGTGTGCGGTTTGAAAGCCATCCATGCCGGTCTTGTCTGCTGGCAAAGGAAGAGAATCAGTCTCTGCCTGCAATGCCTTTTGCTGGAAAACTTTATCTACAATCTCACTGGCCAACTCATCTAAGGCCGGAAGTGCCCTGTCTAACGCTGTGACGGTGCGGGTAAAGGTGGCTGGTTTGCTCTTGCCATTCCTAAAGACATGAATGACGATAGTATAACCGCTCTGCTGCTGCTCAAGGCTACCGAAGAGCAGATAATCACTCTGCATATTCTTCAGCATCTTCTTGGCTTCCTGCTGATTACCCTGATGCAGCATTTCCTCCAAACCGCTGGTCTTGTCTGCACCATGCACTGCGGTCAGGCCAGTGCGCTCAGATAAACGGGTCGCCAGAATATTGGTGAGACCAGTACGGAGATGCTCTTGCGGTGGTTGCGTTGTTACGGTAAACGGCAGGAAGACAATTTGGCCAGGCTTGGTCGCTGTATCCTTAGCAGAGACCCAGTGCGCTGGCAATAATACCGCAAGGAGCAGCAGAATAATGGGGAGAAGGAAGCGGTGAGACAAACCTCTTCCACAAGAGAGTTGGGCAGTAGGATACGCCTGCATAGCGGAACTCCGAGGGTGCAAGTTGTTGAGAGAAGGTGTTCACCATCAAGGGCAAGATGATGAAGGAAGCGCAAGGTAGTTGCGATACAGTACCCTGCTGCTCCAGCCTGTGCAATTATAAACGCATCGGCTCCTGAGAGGAAGAAGCAGCAAACACTTTTTACAGCGATGTTGGCACGGAGGCAGTAAGGTCGGTCTTTTTCCGCATCTTTTTCTCGTACCGTTCCTGTTCGCTGTAAATACAACCACAGTAGGGTTGGCGGTAGAGATGCAGAGCAATGGATTCCTCAATCCCCTGTTGCCAGCCAGCGCGAAAATCGTGGTAGTAAAAGCTGATGCCGAATTGCTCTGCCAAAGCTATGCCCTTACTGTGCAGCAAGCTGTGGTTTTGGTATTTGGAATACAATAGGGTTGTGGTGAAGGCCGCAAAGCCGTGCTCTGCGGCCCGTTGCGCGGTTGGCAGCAGGCGCAGATCGTAGCAGAGGCCACAGCGGCTGTCCTCATGAAAAACCACCTGGCGTAGGAATTCCCGTAAGCCATAGGTGCGGTCGATCTCCACCCGGAAACGCTTTTGCCGGGCAAAGTCTTCTAAGGCTTCAATGCGCCGCCGAAACTCTTTGTATGGGTGGATGTTAGGATTATGAAACCAACCTGTCACTTCGTGTCCCTGCTGCCGCAGGAAATCAAGCGGATATACAGCGCAAGGCCCACAGCAGACATGGAGGAGAATGTTCATAGTAGCAAGCAAGGAGAAGGACGACGGAAAACATACTAGATAGTATTGCCAATACATACTAGATGGTTTAGTCGGTATATACTAGATGGTTTTCTAAAACATACTAGTATGTATTGGTGGTACATACTGGTATGTATTGGCGATACTATCTAGGATGTTTTTGGGAGAGATGGAGGGAGGGGGTAAAAGAAGCAGCCCGGATGCTGCTGCATGTCATCCGGGCTGCTTGTCAGATTGTATTGCCTACCTAGTTACAGTTAATTCGTCTCTGTGGCAATATCCTTTCTGCACTTCGTCCAGCTGCCACTACCGCTGTCATACTGTGTCCATGTACCAGAGTTGGTATATGTCGTATTGCCCACAGTCAGACAAACAGTCATTGGCCCACTACAAAGATCATCAAGGATGTTTCCATCACCGTCAGTAAGGCTTTTGAGTTCTTCGGGTTTGATATTTATAACACATTGTCCTGTGCTGTAGATACACCGTACTACATCCAGGTTTCCTTCCGTGTATCGCAGCTGATTAGAGTTGCTTGTATTCAGCTCGCTGGCAGATACTGTCTTCTGGTAGATTGGATTGTCACAGGTTGCACCAAAGGCAATAGTCATATCAAGACCATCAGTTATAGCCACCGCTGCATCATCCTTGACAGCCTGCATCCCAGTCAGCTTAAACTGGGCCTCGTCATTTTCATATTCCCAGTTTCTGGTTGTGATGATACCGGTTAGTGGAACCTCTTTTACGGTAACTGGAGGATTATTTGGGGTAATAACCGTTGAGAAGTAGCGCGAGGTATTTAAATCATACCCTCCGTTAGTCCATATCCATTGAGCTGTAGGATCAATCTCTGAGAACGTACCCCACGGTTGGGCACCATTAGCACCTTGACTTGTTATCGTGCCAGCAGTTCCACAGAAGCCATCAATATATATTTGCCAATCTGTAGTAGTATTAGTTAACAGAGACTGTGTGCCATTGCTAAACGAGAAACCATCATCTGATAGCTTGAAGTCGCCAAGAACACCGGCAATTACACCCCAGTCACTACCTACAATATGAAGGTAATTAGTTACACCAGGCGTGAGCGGAATGGTGCAGTTTGCATGATCGTACCAGGAATCATCGCTACAGATAAGTGTACCTAGCTGACAGTCATCTGTGCTAATGTAGAGTTCAAACCCATTATCTACAGTTAAATTAGCATTAATCGTAGTTGCCTGAGATACACTGGCAACGCCAACCATCAACAGTTCAAGGACAAATGTTGCTAAAACTTTCTTGCTCATCTTTTTTCTCCTTTCTTTGAGTGCTGTTTTAGGCACATTATATCCATCAGACTGATGATGGATATATTACTGGTTATCCACTTAACAGGATGACCACACAGCTCACACTGAACTGCTTACCAATTATTATTCATAACAAATGCTAACACCTTTCGATCCTAGAGTCAATGAGAAAGTAAAAGTATATTTTATAGATAGATGAATAATAATTACTCCTGATATAAATATATTTTACCTTGATTTGTCTTATCAGATTGCCTGAACAAGCTGTATCGTCTTATCTGACAAAGGTGCATAGAACGCACCATACTGGCCTGCTCTTTGTCAACAAAATAGCTGCGATGCCTGAAGATGGCTGCGAATGTGCAGCCAGGAGAAGGGTGGCGAAATACATGCTAGCATGTATTGGGAATACTATCTAGCATGTACCACCGATATATGCTAGCATGTTTTCCGAAACATGCTAGATGGTATTACTGAAACATGCTAGGATGTATTGGCGATACTATCTAGGATGTTTTTGGGGGAGATGCGGGAGGGTAAAGCAGCAGCCCAAATGCTATACCCAGCCTGCACACTCACAAGCAGGCGCAGGAGGTTATTGTTGGCCAGTTGCGCTGAACGCTTCATGAAAGAGGACATTGCCTTGGGGAAAGTGTCCGTTAAATGTAAGCGCGAAGAACACCTCTACAGGAATACCCTCGAGGCCAAGACCAACAACATTCTCAAAGCCAAACTTCCTATAGTATTGCGGATGTCCCACCAAACAACATCCTTTGGCCTTGAGATTGTGCAATCGGGCCAGCCCTTCTCGAATCAAGGACTTACCAACACCGCGCCGTTGGTACTCTGGTAATACCGAAACTGGACCTAAGCCGTACCAATTTGGGCTGCCATCTGAAATGGTTATAGGCGAGAACGCGATATGCCCAACAACTCGGCCCTGGATTTCCGCGACCAGCGACAGAGTAAGGGCGTTGGCAGCTCTCAGGGCTTCGATGATGAACTGCTCTGTATGGTGGCTGATCTCCAAGCTCTTAAAGGCCGCCATAGTGACCTCAGAGATGGCAGCAATATCAGCACGTTTTTCGTCTCTTACTATGATTTCTTGTGTCATCAGCGTATTCTCATGCAAAGGTTAACTGGCACCATGCCCCTCACTTCACCTTATACTGCTTTGGGTCAATCCCGTAACATAGCTTGGCATTGTGTGATTTTGCGGTATTTTCGTGGTGCAGACCATTATCGCTGCCGTCTCTGCTTAAAAAATCGGCAGTTTGCCTTTTTAAATCGAAGCCATGATTTTTCAAATCAAGTGCTCGATTTAAAAAATCTTCGGCCCAGTTTTAAATATCCATAGCCCGATTTTTAGAATCAAGGCTCCGCGTTTAAAAATCAATGGCTGGATTTAAAAAATCGACAGACCGATTTTTATTTGCCACGACGCGCTATTAAACAACGAGAGCCTGCTTTTTTATGTATGGCCATAAAATCATTAAAAACTACCGCGCTCTTGTCCAGTAGTTTCTGGGTACATTCAGCGTACTCACCGCTAGTGTCTGATTCGATGGAGAGAAATTTGGACGGGATGAAGCACTTCTGTAATAGTTCCATTGTCGTCACTGACTGTTCTTTGCATAGAGAGATAATATCCTTCAAATTTATCATCGCCCGTTTGTCGTAAAACATAGCTGCCATAGCTTCGAATGTCGTTGCTTGCCGCCCAAAATACACCAATAAAATCGTGTCCTCGCATCTTGCCGCTAAACTTCCATTGCCTATGCTTCTGATCAACAGGAAATGTTCTTTTGATTAAACCGGTTAGAGTATCTTCACGCTGCCTGATGATCCAAGTGTCTTGCTTTATTATCGAGCCATAGCCATCTGAAATTTTTGAGTACCAAGTTCCTGTATAAGGAGCTTTATTTTCAACCAAAAACCCATAGACTCGCTGTAATAAATACATTACTCCTGCGCCAATTACTCCGGCAACCACTTTTAGAAGTAAATCTTCAAGCATTATTTTGCCCCCAATTTTGTTTTTCTAGATGTACGTGCCAACAACTATACTTCCATGCCTAAACGAGAATCCCCCTCACTTCACCTTATACTGCTTTGGGTCAATCCCGTAATTATGAATCTTGTAGTTAATGATCCGCAAGCTGGTGTCTAAGCGTTCCGCAGCCTTGGTTTGGTTGCCATTGCACTGCTTGAGGGCATCAATAATCAAATCACGCTCGAAGTTCTCCACAGCCTGGGTAAAGGAGAACGGACTACCGCTGCCGCCGACGCTCTCCGCGCTTTGCAGGGTGGGTGGGAGATGCACCGAGGTGATCGTGCTCGAATCGCAGATCAACACAGCCCGTTCCATGCAGTTTTGCAATTCGCGCACATTGCCTGGCCAGTGGTATTTAATCAGCAGGTCAATCGCGGATGTGGAGATGCGTTCAATCTTCTTACCGTTCTCGCGGCTATATTGTTCGAGGAAGTAATCAGCCAAGAGGAGTATGTCGGTGCGGCGTTCGCGCAAGGGCGGCAGGTAAATGGGAAAGACGTTGAGGCGATAGTACAGGTCTTCGCGGAAGCGACCTTCGCGTACTGCCATCTCCAAATCACGATTGGTGGCCGCAACAAGGCGGATGTTTGCCTTGAGCAGCTCTGCACCACCCAGTCGCTGGAACGTGCGTTCCTGAATCACATTCAACAGCTTAACCTGCACGGTGGTGCTGATTTCGCCGATCTCATCAAGAAAGAGTGTGCCGCCCTGGGCTTGCTCGAAGCGGCCTGTCTTACGTTCTCCTGCGCCGGTGAAGGCACCCTTCTCATGCCCAAACAACTCACTTTCGAGCAAGGTTTCCGGCAAAGCCGAGCAGTTGACGATTACAAAGGGCTTTTTGGCCCGGCTTGAATTATAATGCAAGGCCTTGGCCACCATTGATTTGCCAGTGCCAGATTCGCCGCGTAGGAGCACTGTGGCATTAGAATTCGCCACCCGGTGCACCATCGAAAAGACCTCCTGCATCCTTGAGGAATTACCGATGATCTCCTCAATCCGGTTTTTGGCTGACAATTCGCGTCGGAGCTGCTGGTTTTCCCGGCACAGAGCTTCCTTTTCGCGACTAACGCTCTGGATGCGGTGTACGGTTTGGGCAATTAGGGCACTGACAATGGTGAGAAAGCGGAGGTCTTGTTCCGACTGCGGCCCGAATTCTTTTGTATAGCAGCGATCAACGGACAGGGCACCAATGGCCAGGCTTTCTGCGGCAAGATGCGGGCCTTTGCTTGCGGTCTCCACTGCTGCCTTGATTGGCACGCAGATGAAAGAGCTTTTCCGCTTCTGCTCCTCACTGCGCATCCCGGTACGATTCAGGAAGAGCGGTTCCTCGGCGATTTGAGGGACAATCACTGGCTCACCAATAGCTACCACTCGCCCAGTAATGCCCTCACCTAATTTATAGCGACCTTTTTTCCGGGCTGCGGCTGTACTCCCACAGGCCACCTCGATTTCCAGTTCGCGTGTCACTGGGTTAACAATAGTGACAGTACCGTTCTGCATTTTTTTCATCTCTGCCAGAATGCCGACCACCTTGTCCAAGGCATCCTGAAGATCAGTCGCAGCCGCAAGATTTCTGGTAATTTCATATAAGCAGGAAAGATCCTGGAGGGCAAGTTCCTGGTCGTCTGAGGAGGTTCTGGTATCAGCATTCATGGCGAATCAGGTGCAGGAGATTGTTGACAAGAGTTATGCTGCATGGTATATCCAGTGTTGCGAGAAGCTGGAGGAATGGCCGAGCGGTTGAAGGCGGCGGTCTTGAAAACCGTTGTGCGAAAGCACCGTGGGTTCGAATCCTACTTCCTCCGCCAAGATCGACATATCCCGGAGAGATGACCGAGTGGCCGATGGTGCTCGCCTGCTAAGCGAGTGTAGGGGTAAAACTCTACCGAGGGTTCAAATCCCTCTCTCTCCGCCATGAAGTACAAAGAACCCGTTCCTGGAAAGGAACGGGTTCTTTCGTTGACCGCAGAGACTGTCACATCAGAATCCCCACAGCAGATCTTCCCGCACCCAGCCGGTCACGCCACCTTGTCCGACCTTGACCCAGCCTTTTCTTTTCCCCAGCGTTTTCAACACCACCCCATAACCGGCCTTGGCGACGATGTTGCTATTGACGCTTGGGCTACTGCGCAGGCTGACCTTTTTCCTCACCTTGACCACCATGTGCCCTTCCTTGCTAACAGCAGACTTGGGTATCCAGCCTGACTCGCCTTCAAAGTCGCGCACCTGGAGCCATTTGCCGGAACGTTTTAATACCCGCAAAGGAAAGCCTTGGCCAAGCTTCCACAGCACTTGTTCTTTCATGCCAGGAGCAGAGCGGATGTTTACGTTGTCGCGGCTGACAGAAGCCATTTCGGCCAAGACTACTCCTGCGTTCAGCGTCAGCAGGAAAAATAGGACAGAGAGAAAAAGATGGGAGGACATTTTGGGCATAACAGACTCTTTAGTTCAGATTTTTCTTCTCGGCAAGAGGCATTTGTTGGTTTTGCCTAAATCAGGGCCAAACATTGGAAAGCCAGCTACCTCAACAAAAATAGCATCAAAGGCACAGGCTTCGGTCATACACTTCATGCAATTGACGCATTCACCGCTGTTCGGAGTCTCGTTGAACTTGATCTCCACTGGACACACCTTATGACAGGCCCCGCACTCAGTGCAGTTCTCTTCGTTGAGCTGAAGCCTGATCAGCTGCCAGCGACTGAATAGGGCATAGAAGGCACCCAGTGGGCAGGCAACTCGACAAAAGGGTCGGGAAGAGAATACCGACCAGAAGGTGAAACCAAGGGCAATGGTCAGCTTGTTGACAAAAAGCCAGCCGATTGCCCCGCGTAGATTTGGGTCAAGAATCAGCATCGGAATGCCAGCCTGAAAAGTGCCTGCTGGGCAGACGTATTTGCAGAACCACGGCTGGCCCATACCTGCCTTACTGACAAAAATCAGTGGAAAGAGGATAACCAGCAGAAAAAAAATAACATACTTGAGCCAGTTGAACAGTTTAGGGATAGAGAGCTTACGAGACGACAGTTTGTATAGCAACTCCTGAAAAAAGCCAAAGGGACAGGCCCAGCCGCAGACAAAGCGCCCAAACACTGCCCCGATCATGCCGATAGAGCCAAGGACAAAGCCGCCGAAGTAATACTGCCCGCTCTGAATGGAGAAGCGAATGTTGAGCAAGAGCTGCTGGAGAGCACCGATAGGGCAAAAGGCCGTGGAAGATGGGCAGGAGTAACAGTTCAGGCCAGGTGAGCAGATGATCTTCATCGGCCCTTGATAGATGGTGCCAGTAAAGGGGAAGCCCCAGAAACCGTTTACCAAAAAAAAGCAGATGGCCTGAAACCATTTTCGTGCGAGTCTCATAGGTTATCCTATGCCAATGCAGCTGAGGCAGATGGATTTGGCCTGCTCCAGCACCCGGCTTGGTTCATGCAGACCAATCCCGATCAGCCAAAGCAGGAGAAAGAAGCAGAGCAGAATAAACGGGGTCTTGCGCAGTTTGAACTTTTTTCTCATTGCCGTCTGCTCCTTGCCGAGATCGTAAAAACTGAGGGCATCACTATTAGGCGGTAATGTAAGCAGGTCGAAGAAAAGCTGTCAACAAGAATTACTGTAGCCCGGGCTGCGGTGAATTTATTCTGGTCACTTGCGCAAGAACTTGCTATATTTTCACGCAAGATTGTCTATCTTCCTCTGTTTGCAGGCTTGATTGGCTGGAGAGCCTGTAACAAACATCCTGAGTTTGAGCAAGGAGAATCGCTTTGAGCAGTTCTGCGTGGGAAATTCTGATCATCTTTCTTTTGCTGGTCGCTAACGGTGTTTTTGCGATGGCTGAGATCGCCGTTGTCTCAGCTCGGAAGGCACGTCTGCAACAGCTTGCTGAAGCAGGCAGTGTCAAAGCCCGTGCTGCCTTGGAGCTGGCGAACGATCCGAATCAGTTTCTTGCCACTGTGCAGATCGGCATCACCTTGGTGGGCATCTTAGCAGGCGCGTTCGGCGGAGCCACGCTGGCTGAGACCGTAGCAGTGTATCTCCGCTGGATTCCCTTTCTCGCCCCCTACGCCGACACTGCCGCTGTTGTCCTCGTGGTGCTGACTATCACCTATTTTTCCCTGATCATCGGTGAGCTAGTACCGAAACGGTTAGCACTCAACAACGCGGAAAAAATAGCCGCCAATCTGGCCGGGCCGATGCGCGCCCTTTCCGCCGCCGCTGGTCCGGCTGTGCGGCTGCTTAGTGTCTCCACCGAGATCGTTATCCGGCTGTTAAGGATCAAACCCTCCACCGAACCATCCATTACCCCGGAAGAGATTAAGGTGCTGATCGAACAAGGCACAGAGAGCGGGGTGTTCGAGGAAAGCGAGCAGGACATGATTGAAAATGTGCTGCGGTTGGATGAACGGCGAATCAGTGCCTTCATGACTCCCCGCACCCAGATTGTCTGGTTCGATGTAGATGACACACCTGAAGACATCCGGGGCAAGGTGGCAAACTGTCAGCATTCCCGTTTCCCGGTTATCAAGGATAGTCTCGACAATGTGCTGGGCATTGTGCGGGCCAAAGACTTGCTCAATCAAAGCCTTTCCGGGAAGCCGCTTGATTTGAAAGAACTGCTGCAACCGCCGCTGTTTGTACCAGAAAGCATGTCTGCCCTCAAAGTGCTGGAACTGTTCAAGCAGATGCGGACGCATATCGCCCTCATCGCCGATGAATACGGCGGCATCCACGGCATGATCACCCACAACGATATTCTCGAGGATATTACCGGCTATATTCCCTTTTCCTCTGCTGGAGAGCCTTCAGAACCGCAGGCGATTCAGCGCGAGGACGGTTCCTGGCTGCTTGACGGCCTCTTGTCCATTGATGAACTCAAGGAAATCTTTGATTTGGAAAAGCTGCCAGAGGAAGAACACGGCCATTATCAGACTGTGGGCGGCTTGGTCATGGCGCAGATCCGCAGCATCCCCACAGCCGGGCAGTGGTTTGAATGGGGTGATCTGCGTTTTGAAGTAATGGACATGGATGGCCGCCGGGTAGATAAGGTGCTGGTGACGCAGCAGCAAACCGCAGTAGCACCAGAGCAGAACAATGAAACAGCAGGCTGAGTGAGCAGCTATGTTTACCACAGATATCTTAGTCATTGGCAGTGGCGTGGCTGGGCTTTCCTTTGCCCTGAAGGTTGCCTCTTTTGCTTGCGTCACCTTAATCACCAAAAAGAAGCAAGCAGACACGGCCACGAACTTAGCCCAGGGCGGCGTGGCCGCCGTGCTTTCGGCGGAAGACCGACTAGAGGATCATGTCAACGATACGCTCATTTCTGGCGATGGTCTTTGCAATGAAGAGATCGTTCGCCTCGTAGTAACCGAAGGACCAGAGCGAGTACGGGAACTTGTCACCCTTGGCGTAAACTTTCAGCACGGCGCGCAAGGCGAGGAATTTGATCTGGGCATGGAAGGCGGCCATTCTGCCCGACGAGTTGCCCATGCCAAAGACCTCACAGGCCGGGAGATCGAAACAGCCCTGCTCGCTCAGGTCTATGCCAACCCGCAGATTGAGGTGCTGGAAGATCACATGGCCATTGATCTGTTATTAGAGTCCAAGGCCACGGGCCGGAAAGAAGGGCAAGACCGTTGCCTCGGAGCTTATGTCCTCAAGCGCAGCACTGGCGAGGTTGAAACCTGGCGGGCCAAGGTGACAGTGCTGTGCAGCGGCGGTTGCGGCAAGGTCTATCGCTATACCACCAACCCAGACATCGCCACGGGCGACGGTGTAATCATGGCCTGGCGAGCTGGGGCGCAAGTGGCCAATCTGGAGTTTGTCCAGTTCCATCCCACCTGCTTTTTCAACCGCGAGGCCAAGAATTTTCTCATCTCTGAGGCGGTGCGCGGCGAAGGCGGCATTCTGCGCAACCAGCAAGGCCTCGCCTTTATGCAGCAGTACGACAACCGGGGCGACTTAGCCACGCGCGACGCAGTAGCACGCGGCATTGACGCGGAGATGAAAAAGAGTGGCGCAGACTGTGTCTATCTTGATATCACGCATAAAAGCCGGGCATTCCTCCAACAACGCTTTCCCAACATCTATGGCACCTGTTTAAAATACGGCGTAGATATCAGCAGCCAGCCTATTCCGGTCGTGCCAGCAGCCCATTACATGTGCGGCGGGGTCAAGGTTGATGCCTGGGGCTGTAGCTCGGTGGGCAATCTGCTGGCCTTGGGTGAGACCGCCTGTACCGGCTTGCACGGCGCAAACCGACTCGCCAGCAATTCACTCTTAGAGGCCGTGGTATTTGCGCACCGGGGAGCGCAGTGGGTGCAGAATAACTGGCCGGAACTGCACACCCAGTCTCTGCCGAAAGTACAGGCTTGGCGCACGGGTTTCGCCCGTTCCATCGAAGAAAACGTGCTGATCAGCCACAACTGGGACCAGGTGCGGCAGCTGATGTGGGATTATGTCGGTATAGTCCGCAGCCGAAAGCGGCTGCAACTGGCAACCAGGCAGCTGGCCCCAATTCTGGCTGAAACCACAGAGCATTTTCACGACTACCTCCTCACGCCCGATCTGGTTGAACTGCGCAATATCGTCCTGATCGCCGAGTTAATCATCCGCAGTGCCGGCCTGCGCCAGGAATCACGCGGGTTGCACTTCATTACTGATTTTCCTAACAAAGATGACCAGCACTTTAGCCAAGATACCGTGCTTGAGAAGGACAAAAGCGAGGAGTAGCAGTCGCTACGAGAGGAGTTTTGCCGACTTGCAAAGGAGTTTGAGTCGGCAGAAGAGGAGTTGTACTCGGCCAGAAAGGAGTTCTGTTGAGCCGGAAAGGAGTTTTAGTCGGCCACACTCCTTTCTGGCTCGGCAGCAAAGGAGTTCTACTCGGCAAGACTCCTTTGCAAGTTGGCAGGAAAGCAGTTTGGCCAAGCAAAACTCCTCTGCAAGTCAGCCGCACTCCTTTGTTATCGAGCCAAAAAGGAGTGAAATCAGCCGATCTTAGTGCTTAAACGCCCGGCAGCCGGTGAACATCATGGCGGCCTGCGGCTTGGCCTCGTTGCAGGCTTCGATAGAAGCATAATCCCGCATTGAACCACCTGCTTGTAAGATTGCGGTGATGCCCTCTTTGATGCCTACGTCTGCGGCATCGCGGAAAGGGAAGAAGGCATCTGAAATCATCACTGAGCCAGGCAGGCCCGCCCGATCTGCTTGCACTTTTGCATCAATCTCGGCCTTATCTGCGGCATTCCGTTGGCCTTGTTCTACTGCCAAAGCCAGATCTGCATAGGGAATCCCGAACCGATCAAAGCAAGTGATGTCTGCGTATTTGATATACGCCTTGTGAATGGCAATCTCTGCCACGCCCACTCGATCTTGTTCACCTGTACCTATGCCAACAGTGCAGCCATCTTTGACGTAAATGACTGAGTTGGAGGTCACGCCATGTTCTACGGCCCAGCCAAAAAGCATATCCTCCAACTCACGTGGTGTGGGTTGGCGTTCACAGCGATATTCCTTGCCCTTCCAGGTTGCTACTGCTGGCTTGAGGTCTGCAACCGTGCGAATAGCGTTCACGGCAGACTGTTGCACAATGATGCCGCCGTCTATTAGGGACTTGAAGTCAACAAAACGATATCGCTCAAACTGCGCGAGCTGCTGAATGCCATCGATACGAATAACCCGCAGGTTCTTGGCCTTAGCCAGGATCTCTAAACTGCCTGCTTCAAACTCAGGGGCACACACTACTTCCAGATAACTCTGGCTCATTAAGGTGGCCGTGTCTTTATCTAACGGCCTATTGATGACTACCGCGCCACCAAAGGCCGCAAGGCGATCAGCCCGGTTTGCCCGATTGTAGGCCTCAGCTAAAGTCGTGCCAATTGCGGCACCGCAGGGGTTATTATGCTTGAGAATAACGGCTGCGGGTTTATCCATCAGGTACTTGATGATATTTAGGCCATTGTCCACGTCTGTCAGGTTGATCTTACCAGGATGTTTGCCCACTTGGAGCATGTCTTCTACCTTGATACCGCTGACTAGGGCCTTGCCTGGCTCAATAAACTTGCAATCACCCAGGACTAAGTTGCCATTGACCAGCTCATATAACGCTGCTTCCTGATCTGGGTTTTCGCCGTAACGTAGGCCTCGCTCATCAACAGTGCCATCCTCCATAGGAATGGCCCAAGTCCGCTTGCGATAAACTAACGTCTGGTTGCCAAAGGAAATAGTCATCTCCATCGGGAAAGAATCGCCGAGGATGGTGGTGTACATCTTTTTTAGGTCGCTCATGGAACACTCCACTGTCTGGGAAATTATCATTCTAAAAAGCTGCGGCAAGCAATGAGGAAAAGTTCCGAATATACTCTGTCCCCTGCTTCTTGCCAACCTGGAAAAATCAGGCTTGCCTTTTACTAGCAGCATACTCTATGCTGTTCAGAACAAAGCTGAACTTCTACTGGAGGAGGAATCATGCGAGCGGTAATTCAGCGGGTCAGTTCTGCCAGCGTGACCGTAGCAGGCCATACAACTGGGGCTATTGGCGCAGGCTTGCTCGTGCTGTTGGGCGTACATAATGCTGATGAACAAAAAGATATCAACTGGTTGGCAGATAAGATTATTAACCTGCGGATCTTTGACGATGCAGCAGGGCTGATGAATCGCTCCCTGCTCGATACGGGCGGTGCGATGCTGATTGTCTCGCAATTTACTCTCCTCGGTGACTGCCGGAAAGGCCGCCGCCCCTCTTGGTCTGAAGCCGCGCCTCCAGAGCGTGCCAAACAGCTCTACCTCGACTTTATCGAAGTGATCAAGGGCTACGGTATCAGCACGGCCAGCGGTGAATTTCAAGCGATGATGGAAGTCAGCTTGATCAATTCCGGGCCAGTGACTATTCTTCTTGATTCTCAGAAGAAATTCTAGGACAATAGATGTTGATCATTTTCACCGCTGCCAAAATCCTCTCAACCAGCAGACCAGGCCCTACAAGCCAGGAAGACTATAATGCTTAGGACACTTCGTCCATAATGCTTAGGACACTCTGACATGGCCTGCCATGTCTCTTCGACATGGCCTGCCACATCGGAAGCAGTACCAGCCCTAACCCCAACCCGAAAAAATATTTCTCCCATGACAGACTTTGCCCTTGGTTCCATCCATCACGGTTTTATTCTCCGGCGCAAGGAGCATGTTGCTGACATCAGCTCAGATGTGTATCTGTTCGAGCATCAGGTGCTTGGCACCCCGGCCTTGGCAATCAAGAACAGCGATCCAAATAAGACTTTCTGTTTTGCCTTCCAGACCGTACCAGAGGATTCAACTGGCGTGGCTCACATCCTGGAACATTCAGTGCTGATGGGATCAAAGAAATATCCTGTGCATGATGTTTTTGGCGAGATTCATAAGGGCGGCCTGATGACCTTTCTCAATGCGATGACCGGTGCTGATACGACCTGGTATCCGTTCGCCACCCGCAATTTGAGCGAGTATTTCAGCATCATGGATGTCTATTGTGATGTGGTGCTGAATCCACTCCTGCCGCGTAGCACCTTTGAGCAAGAGGGCTGGCATTATCACCAGGAAAGTGAGGCGGCAGAACTGCAATTCCAGGGTGTGGTCTTAAATGAGATGAAAGGGGCCTTTGGTGATCCTATTCGCTCTATCTTTCATAACATCTTTGGCGGCTTAATGCCTGAATCAACCTATGCCCATGAATCAGGCGGCGATCCAGCCTGCATTCCTGATCTGAGCTACGAGCAGTTTGTCGCCTTTCACCGCAAACATTATCATCCCTCAAATGGAATGCTGTTCTTTTATGGTGATGCTGATCTTAGCCAGGAACTGGCAGCGGTGCAGGACAACTTTCTCTGCAACTACACCAGCGCAGGCGAAAAGGCCAAGATCGTGCCAGGCCGCAGCATTACGGAGCCAGTGTTTAAAGAAGATACCTATGCCGTACAGCCAGGCAGCAAACTGAAGGGCAAAACCTATTTGGCGGTAGGGACAGCGGTTGGTACGGTACAGGAACGAGAACTGAACACCGCCTTTCAGATTATTGCCAACATCCTCTACAATTCAGATGCGTCGCCGCTGAAGAAAGCGATTGTCGAGGCGGGCTTGGGCAAGGATTTCGGCGGTACGTTTATTACTGATTCTGGCAGCAAGACCTTAATGCTGACCTATCTGATTGGCTCTGATCCAGACAAGCGCGACCGCTTCCTAGACCTACATCGCCAAACGTTAAGCAAGATTGCCGAGCAAGGCCTTGAGCATGATTTGGTACTTTCTGAGCTGAATCATTATGAGTTTTCTGTACGTGAAGAATTAACTCATGCCCAGCGTGGCTTAGATCTGATCGGCAAGGCCTTGTCGGCACTTCAGTACGGGGCAGATCCTTTTGCTGCCTTGGAGATCGAGGAGCTGTTCGCCTCTATCCGCAAAAAGGCCTTGGAGGAGGGGTATTTTGAGCAACTGATCAAGAGTAAGCTGCTGGACAACCCGGCCTTTGCAAGTGTTACCCTGAAGCCAGATCCAGATAAAGCCGCCCGCACCCAGCAGCAAGAGCAGCGCAGGTTAGCAGCTTATGCCCAAACCCTTGACCAGCAGCAGATAGCAGCCCTGATTAGCCATACCCAGGAGCTAATGCAGTTGCAACAGACTGCCAACAGCGAGGAGCAGCTGGCTCTCTTACCGCGTTTGTCGCGCCAGGACTTAGAGCGCAAGCCGCCAATACACAGCGTCTGCCCTGAAGAATGCCGTGGCGTAACGTGTCTCAGCAGCGAATTGGCGACCAACGGTATCACCTATATCCAATTCGGCTTAGACTGCTCAACCCTTGGTCTTGATCTGCTGCCATTCCTTGATCTCTTTGCCACCATTGCCACTGAGATCGGCACCAGCCAGCGTGACTATGTTCGCTTTGCTAAAGACATCAACATCTGGACTGGTGGCTTTACCCATAGCTTCTCTACTTATAGTCATATCGATCCAACAGTGCCGCTGCGCTCTCTGCTCTGGTTTCAGACCAAGGCCTTATCAGCTTATCTGCCCCAAGCCTTGGACCTCGTGCGCGAGGTCTTTGTTGATCTCAATCTCAGCAACCGACAAAGGATTAAGGAGATTGTCCTGCGGGAATTCACCTGGGCTGAACATTCTGTGCAGAGCGAAGGCTATCAGCTTGCCGCCGCCCATGTGTTTTCTCATCTCAGTCGGGCTGGCAAGATCAACGAGCAGGTCAGTGGCAGCACTGCTTATCTCAAGCTCAAAGAACTAGCTGCCAATTATGATGCGCTAGAAGAGGACTTCTTGGGCAAATTAGCGGCCCTGCGCCAGGCAGTCTTGCAGCCTGTGGGCTTAACCATTGCCGTCACTGGCTCGAGTACGGATATTGGCAAGGTCAAAGACTATGCAGGCGAGATCAGCAAGAGCTTAAGCGGCACGGCCCTGCAAGCTACGGAGCTGCTCTTCCCGCCCTTTGCCTGTCTTCAGGCTTTCACCACCTCTGCGGATGTGGTCTATAACGTGCAAGGCTGCAACTTGTTTGCCCAACCCAGCCAGTACAACGGTACCTTCGAGGTACTCAAAACCTGGCTGTCACGGGACTACCTGTGGAACACTGTGCGCCAGCTCGGCGGTGCTTATGGCTGCTTTGTTCAATTTCATCCGGTGACAGGCAACTTCGCAGTGGTCAGTTACCGCGACCCCCAAGTGAGCAAGACCTATGCCGCCTATGATGCCATTGCCGCAGCTGTTAAGGATTTGGATTTGAGCAGGGCTAAACTGGATCAACTGATTATCGGGGCCTATGGCAGCTTAAATCCGCTGCGTTCACCGGCTGCTGAGGGCGTGAAGGTCCGTGATGCCTACCTCAGTGGCATCACGCCAGAGCAGCGGCAGCAGATTCTTGCGCAGGTTATTGACGCTGAGGCCGAAGCCTTACGCGATCTTGCCCCTTTGTTTGAGCAACTCATCAGTGACAGCTTCCGGGCCACCATTGGCAGCGCAGAGAAGATCAGAGCTAACGAGGAGCTGTTTGATGCGGTGCTGGAGTTGTAGGAGCTAAGGTAAACTCCGTCCGCAGAGGAAAAACTGCGGGCGGAACACGAACACTTCTTCTTGTTTGAGCCATGCTGTATCAAGCATAACAGGTGAATTGATATGAATTATTCGGAGATCAAGGCAATATTTCTTGCGCTTCCGGTAAAACATCGCCATGCTGCGTGTCTTATAGGATATCTCATTCTCATCATAACAACGTACACCGCTTTTATTTTGCTCTTTTCCCTTGCAGTACCAATAGTATTTTCTAAATTAAGGATATTTTCGCTCCTGACTATGCTTGGTTGGGCATCGGCATTTGCTGGCGCGTTTGTAGGATTCATGTTTGGCATCCCGAGAGTTGGCCCTAGTAACCCAGAAAAGACAGATCAGAAAAGGAAAAGGGATGAATCTAGCAAAGAAAGCAAAGCGGCAGGAGATAAATCAAGATATCGCGTTAACACGAATTTAGAAGTTGTCTCTGATTGGCTCACCAAAATATTAGTTGGTGCAGGATTAACTCAGCTCCATAACACGCAGATCTACTTGCGAGACATTTCAAGATATTTCGCTCAAGGGCTAGAGAAGATTGTTGGCATTCAGCAGATGATCACCGCGATTATCATTCTGCATATGATTGTTGGCTTGCTTGGTGGTTATCTGTTAACACGTATTTATCTCACCGGTGTGTTTGCTGAAGCAGATAAAGAAATGGATCAAGAAGCCCCTGATCTCGAAACGTAGCAGCAGATCGTTGCAGGCTGCATAAGCTTTCCCTCGCAGACGGCTAACTAATGAAGAAAAGGAAGAAGAAATCTTGGGCAGTGAAAGTAATACCCAAGCCTTTCGCTATATTTTGCGCGAAGGAAAATGAAACTCTACAGCAATATGAACGAGGACATGGCGATTATACCCAAGAACGGCACGAATGGCTCGATAACCTTTCTGTTGCAGATATTGTTGAACAGATAGAGAAAAAAAGAAAAGCCCTGCGCTGATCAACTGAAAACTTGCTTGGTCACACTCCTTTCTAACTTGGCAACAAAGGAGTGTGGCCGACTTGCAGAGGAGTTTTGCCAAGCCGCATTCCTTTCTTACCAAGCAACAGAGGAGTGCGGCTGAACCAAACTCCTTTGTTGCCAAGCCGGAAAGAAGTTTGGCCGACTTGCAAAGGAGTTTTAGTCGGCAAAACTCCTCTTTGGCCAAGCCGAACTCCTTTGCAACTCGGTACAACTCCTCTCGTAGCGACTGCTACTCCTCGCTGTTGCCCTTCGTAAGCAGTGCTTGTTACTTCGTTTGCGAGATAGGCTCACCGCATCAAAGTGCAAATCAGTCCTTGCTTTTCAGGCAGAGGTTCTGGTACAGATAGAACTCCAAGAATACCTCTCACAACCGCAGCATTTTCCAGAAGGAAGAGTAATGAAATCGGCAAAGAAATCGGTAAAAGAGAAAGCCGGAGTAGTGGTCTATAAGCAGGTGTCAGGCGCAGAGCCGCTGGTACTCCTGGTCACTTCTCGCAAGCGGCCAGGCTTTTGGGTCTTCCCGGTTGGCAGCGTGGAAAAAGGCGAGTCTCTGCCAGAAGCAGCTGCCCGGGAATGCGTGGAGGAGTCTGGCTATTGCGTCAAGATCGGGGAGCAGCTGGCAGCACTAGAGGATACTGCAAATAGCGACAAGACCGTCCGCTTCACCTTTTATTTGGCAACAGAAAACGGCGAGGCCGACACTTGGGAGAAGGACAGGGAAAGAAAGTGGGTGCCAGTTTCTCAGGCAGCCGCCCTGCTGCCAGAGATATTCCGCAGCGTGGGCCACGCTGCGGTGCAGCATGTTGAACGGCAGCGGCTTAAGGAATTACTTTTGGCCAAGTCGTACCGCCAGGGCACGTTCACGCTTACATCAGGCAAAACCTCGGACTTCTACATTGACGGCAAGCAGACCACCTTGGATGCGGAAGGCGGCTATCTCTGCGGCAGGCTGCTCTTTGCGCTGATCCAACAGGCTCCGCAGCCAATCAGCGGCGTAGGCGGCATGACCCTGGGTGCAGACCCGCTGGTGACGGCTGTATCTATAGTCAGCCATCTAGCGGGCAGTCCGATTCCGGCCTTTATTGTCCGCAAAGAGGCCAAGGGGCACGGCACAGGCAATTATCTGGAAGGCAAGAGCAACCTTCAGCCGGGCTGTGCCGTGGCGTTGCTGGAGGACGTGGTCACGACCGGCGGCACGCTGCTCAAGGTGATTGAGCGGGTGGAGAAAGAGGGCTTCAAGGTGGGGATGGTGCTGACCGTGATTGATCGCGAGGAAGGCGGCGCGGAAGTGCTGGCTCAGGCTGGCTATCCGCTGCACAGCGTGTTCACCCGAACCCAGCTTATCGGCTGAGAGGCCCGCCATGCAGTGCAAGCGATGCGGCCATGACAAGATCGAGGTGGTCAGGCGGTGCCGCCAAGTCCGTCTCCGCTGCGAGAGCTGCGGCAAAGAGCACAAGATTCACGAGCTGGCAGCGGAGCTGGATGAAGAGACAGAGAAGGAGCTGGAGCGGCACAGCAGCATTATCTATGACTGAAGTGCAGGAATGCAGGCAACGTCCGTGCGCAGAAAAAACCTCTCTCGAAGTCGGGAAAAAACATCGAGCGAGGTCGTCAGAAAACATCGCTCGATGCCGTAGGAAAACCTCCCTCGATCTCGTACCAAGACATCGCTCGATCTCAGAAAAAACATCGAGCGAGAGCGTACTACGACATCGAGCGAGGGCGTAGGATGACATCGAGCGATGTTTTAGAAAAAGCTCGCTTGATGTTTTTCCGGGAGCAGCAGGGAGGGCGAGAGGTAGGCTGGGTTGAGAACGAAACCCAGAAGAAGTTCCGGCCCCTTTCGGGGCCGGTTTTCAGAACTACCGAAGAAGCGTGAGCAAAAGCACGATGATTTGCACTATTTGCTTGTAGCTAATTCGGATTTCCATTGTCATCTTTATCATATAAACCTCATATGAAAGAGATGGCGGCACCGCCAACTATTATTAGGTTGGCATTTATAACGCGCCGTTGCATAGCGCGGCCCTCGGCTTACCGCGAATGGCCTTGAGCAGCAGCACGGTTCATGAGTTTTACCATTCCACTGAATTAAGGTACAAGAGTACTCCTGCACTCTGTCCTCACAAGCTCCGCACCTTTAGCGGTTTACTAGACCGCAATCCAGAGTGTAGTTGCACTCTGAAATCTTCCTTCCTCACTGTACACGGCTAGATAGAGTCAAGAAGGTTAGTTATTGATCTTGCCTTTGTCTCAACAGACAAATACATTCACCATGTTTGTTGTATTGATCGGTCAAATGTAACCACCAGGACTGCCACTGTCAACAAGGAAAGAGCCGTTGTTCAATCTCCCTCAGCAGCCCGGCCAGGCTTGCCGGGCTGTTCGCGCTGACGCAGAAGCCGTCCTCGGCCTGCACGTGCGCATCCTCCAGCATATCCATCTTGTTATAGACCCGCAAGCAGGGAAGCTGCTCCAGGGCCAGCTCACGCAGCAGCTCATCCACCACCTCGGCCTGCTCTTTCCAAGCGTGGTTGGCCCGGTCAATCACATGCAGGAGCAGGTCTGCCTCAGACAGCTCCTCCAAGGTTGAGGCAAAGGCTTTCAGCAGCTCGGCAGGCAGGTTGCGGATAAAGCCCACGGTGTCGGTCAGCACTGCCTCAGTGCCGCTAGGCAGCCGAAAGCGGCGCGAGGTGGGATCAAGGGTGGCAAAGAGCATGTCCTCGGCAAGAATGTGCGAGCCAGTCAGGGTGTTGAGCAGAGTCGATTTGCCCGCGTTGGTGTAGCCCACCAGCGAGACCACGGGCACCTCGTTCTTGCGGCGGCTGCTTCGGCGGTGATACCGCTGGCTGCTTACGGCTTTCAGCTCATCAGCCAGCCGAGCAATGCGGTCTTTGATGCGGCGGCGGTCGATCTCCAGCTTGGTCTCACCAGGGCCACGTGCGCCGATGCCGCCGGTAAGCCGGGAAAGGGCATCGTCGCGGCTGGCCAGGAAGGGCAGCAGATACTTGAGCTGGGCCATCTCGATTTGCAGCCTGCCCTCGCGTGACAAAGCGCGGGAGGCAAAGATGTCGAGGATGAGCTGGGTGCGGTCAATCACGCGCAGGTCAGTGCGGCTGGTGATTGAGCGCACCTGCGAGGGAGTCAGCTCCTGGTCAAAGATCAGCAGGTTGGCTCCGGTGCTGATGCTCATCAGCATGATGTCCATCAGCTTGCCGCTGCCGAGAATGAAGCGGGGATCAACGTTCTTGCGGTGCTGAATGACGCGCTCCACAGCCTGTACCTTGGCGGCGCGGGCTAATTCGGCTAACTCCAGCATGGAGTCTGCGGCTTCCGCCTTGGAACCCGTGCTAACCGAGATCAAGATGGCTCGCTCTTGGCCCTTATCTACCTCGCGCAGTAGCTGGCTGCGGGCAAGCTGCTCCTCAATGCTCTCAATCAGAGCCAGGCAGGAAGGCTGCGGCGCAACAGGAGGCACCGCTTCCAGCCGCCGCCAGCCTTTCTCACTGCCAGGCAGAACATGAGCGGTATGCAAGAGATCAGGCTGACCATCGCGGAGAGTCAGCACAGACATCATGTCCAAGCGCAGACAGACCATGTCCATGATGTCCTCATCATCTGGGCCGGACGCGCTGAAATGCGTGTGGACACAGCGCAGCCCGCAGAGGCGACCTCCGCTAGTGCGCACCCGCTCGAGCACCGGAATCTCAATCCGGTCATGCGTGCCAACAATGACGGTCTCGGTCTCGCCTGACCGCTGGATGAGCAGACCAAGCTGCCGGTTCAACTCAGCAGACAAGACTGCGAGAGTGCGGGCCAGCTCACGCCCGATCACCTCCTCCGGGCTGCTCCGCTTGCGCAGCAATTGCTCCAGCTGCCGGAGCTGGCTGCTCTTGAGACCGGCTGTGCTACCAACGATGGAAATGATATCCTCCTTTGCAGTCAGAAGTTGTTCTTTGGATCAGCATAACTGTCTCATGCTGCTTTTGCAAGCCAAGCAGGAAACAGATTTTTCTCCTTTGAAAAATGCCTCTAACCGGTTAAGCTACATTTCTGCCGTCTGAACCTTAAGTTAGGATGACAAGAATGCAAAAGACCTCCCGAATCTCTACGGTGCTTATCCTGCTGCTGCCCTTTTGGGCCACCTCCGCAGCCTCCTCTGACTGGATCACGCCGCTTAAGGAGCTGATCGCCAGGAAAACAACGTCTTCTATTGAAAGCAACGGAGCTGAGGCAAAGGCTGATGACAAGCAGCTGCCTGTTCGCTTTAAGGACAACGGAGACGGCACTCTAACTGACAGCCGTACTGGTCTGATCTGGCTGAAAAACGCCAACTGCAGCACCTTCTTTGAGGGAGATCGCAGTGGTAATAGGAATAGTCGCTCCTGGCCTGATGCCAGTGTCGCAGTCAGTAAACTGGCTAACGGCTTCTGCGGCCTTAAGGATAGCTCCAAGGAAGGCGATTGGCGCTTGCCTACCCGTGAAGAACTCCTCGCCATTGCCAAGGAGTCCTCGCAAAAGGAGCCTTGTCAGGCAGGCCAAGCCTTTACGGGTATGCAGTCCTTCTATTACTGGTCATCCACCGAAGGCGACCTTTACGAAGACTACGCCATCTATGTCAGCATCCTAACTGGCGTAGATAGCTACGCCTTTCAGCTCAACAGCTTCCACGTGCTGCCCGTGCGGGGCAAGAAGAAGCCGTAGGTCGACGTTAACAGGGCGCACTGCCGGGTGTGCGGGGGAAGGGAATCACGTCGCGGATGTTGCCAATGCCGGTGACAAACTGCACCAGACGCTCAAAGCCGAGACCGAACCCGGCATGCGGCACAGAGCCGAACCGCCGCAAGTCCAAGTACCAGCTGTACTCCTCCAGATCAAGGCCAGCCGCCCGCATTCGTCCTTCTAACAGCTTCAGGCGCTCCTCGCGCTGACTGCCGCCCACCAGCTCACCAATGCCTGGCACGAGGATGTCCATCGCCGCCACGGTCGTGCCGTCGTCATTCAGGCGCATGTAGAACGGCTTGATCTGCTTGGGGTAATCCGTGACAATCAGCGGTCTGCCCGCCAGCTCCTCACACAAGAAGCGTTCATGCTCTGATTGCAGATCATTGCCCCACTGCACCGGGAACTCAAACTTCTTACCTGATTGATGCAGTGCCTCCACGGCCTCGGTGTAGCTCATGCGGGCAAAGGGCTGCGCCTGCACCGCCTCCAGCTTGTGCAGCAGCCCCTTGCTGACAAAGCGTTCAAACAGCTCCAGCTCCTCGGCGCAATTGCTTTGTACAGTTGCAACTAAGTCCTTGATCAGGGCCTCGGCCACGGCCATGTCGCAGGCAAGGTCGCAGAAGGCCATTTCCGGCTCCAGCATCCAGAACTCAGCCAAGTGCCGGGCGGTGTTGGAGTTCTCCGCCCTGAAGGTGGGGCCAAAGGTATACACGCGGCCATGCGAGAGGGCAAATATCTCGGCTTGGAGCTGGCCGCTCACCGTGAGGCCCGCCCTGCGGCCAAAGAAGTCTTGACTGAACGGCTCCGGGCCGCGCAGCTGCTCCGCTGTCAGGGCGGTGACCGTGAACATCTCGCCTGCGCCCTCGCAGTCCGAAGTGGTGATGACAGGCGTGTGCACTTGCAAGAAGCCCTGCTCGCGGAAGAAGCGGTGGATGGCGAAGTTCAGCTCGGAGCGGATGCGCGCCACGGCCCCAAAGGAGTTGGTGCGCGGTCGCAGGTGGCTGATCGAGCGCAGGAACTCAACACTATGCCGCTTCTTCTGGAGCGGGTAGCGCTCTGGGTCTGCTGGGCCGACCACAGTCAGGCTCTCCGCCCGCACTTCTACGGCCTGGCCTTTCGCAGGCGAAGCAGTCAGCCTGCCGCAGACCCTGACCGCACAGCCCGTGCTCAGGCGGCGCACTTCGCTTTCGTAGTTGGTCAGATTCGGCTCGGCCACCACTTGCAGACCAGCCAGACAGGAGCCGTCCGTCACCTCGATAAAGCACAAGCTGCCGGAGTCGCGGCAGGTTCTCACCCAGCCTTGCACCTCAATGAGCTGCTCCGCCGGGGCGGTGTGAAGAATATCTTTGATGCGTGGAAGCATGGTGTCGTTCCTTTTGTATTTTATGAGCTAACGCCCCTCATTCCTTATTCCCTTTCCGCTGCACCCATGCTTCGCAGTACCATAGGCGCAGGCACTCAGATCGATCAAGCTGATGTCTGTGGCGATGGCGGCTTCAAAGAACCTATGCTCTCCATCGTGATGATATAGAATGCAGTATGTGAATCTGACTTGATCCTACGTTCAGCATATCGGATGTAGCACAACGCCGCCACGAGCAAGGCTGGAGATGAGCAATGACAGTTTGTAGAGCAGGAAAACAGAGCTGCGGCCAGCAGGCAGACAACAACCATGCTGCGAAAAAATTTGGAATCCGCCTCAAGCCGGTTCACTTCATCAAGTGCGGCAGGATGTTTCATCAGCAGTACAGCCTTTCCCCATTGGATGGGATTCATAGCTCCAGTCTTAGCAGCTTGCAAGAAAGTATCTCTGATCGCCTCGAGACGCTCATACGCAGCTTGGTTGGCTTTCAATTTCAAGATGCCGTTAAATACTCCTGCCAAGAGATTCTGATCATTCTGGCAATAATTATATAAGCTTTTTCTGATGCGATCATGGAGCATGTCCAGCCATGAGCCAACAAGGAATATCAAGTGGCCAATAAAATAGGAGCAGATAAGGAAGGATATCCACACTGCGGCCTGATGCTGTAGGACAACACTAAACATAAAAAAGAACTCTCTATGCAGTTCTTGGACGAGGAGTGCTGATGCGATCGATCCAGGCACAAGAATAGCGAAGAAATGGATTATGCCGACATAAAAGTCATTTGGTTTCATGATTTCACCTTGTGTGATTAACTACTGATAAACAGCGGGCAATAGTTAATTATCACAGAGACAAGCTCGAGAAGTCAAGATATAGCGCAAGGACAGCGTTGCGGCATCACCTGACCAGAACGCATCGGGCAGCGCATCGTCAAAGTCCTCGCTGATCTTTATCTGCCCTTTGAACTGGCCGAACTGCCGCTGAGTCGGCACCTGCGCTGGCGGTTCCGCCTGCTCATAGAGCACAATCACCCTGACTGTGCCGTGCTGGATGTCATGAGGAAGTTTCAGGTGTATCTCACGATGTGCTGTCACCTCTGCCTGCATTTCCAGAGCCTGCATATCTTTTCCTCCTCGTATGGTCTTTCCTGCACATGCCTCTGCTTTTCCTGTATGGTATTCGCTTCAGTGCGATTGGGCAAGCAAGTTTAGGCGCAGGGCGGGCAAAGTATCTTCTTGCTTGCCGCCGCCCGCAGGCACCCTCTGTCGGAGATACCATAGTGACTCCAGCGGAGACACTACGCTGACTCTGGTGGAGTCACTAGGCTGACTCCAGTGGAGTCATTAGAGTGACTCTGGTGGAGACACTCTAATGACTCTATATGAGATACTCTGCTGACTCCTATGGAGTCATTATGGTATCTCTTGAGGG
>NZ_JBLWEO010000081.1:0-15120 GCF_048287395.1 Candidatus Electronema sp. PJ
ATCACAATTGAAGAACAAGACAGCACTTCTGACAACAATTTTAAGATTGACGGTGAGGTATGAGAGAGTCGGCGAAGCTGACCACGCCAGCTTTAGCTGTCAATCGAAGCCACCGGCTTTAAGCCGGTGGAGTATTCACTCCCGGCATGATCCGGTTGAAATTTCAGCCGACTACCAAGCTGTTGATTCATGCGGGCGGCGCACTTGCTCTTTTCGTGATTGTTTACTTCTTTGCGCCTGCTGACTTGAAGAACCAGCCAGATAACGGTGGAATAAAGCAGTCTAACGGTTTAGGGAATCAAGCCGTTACCATCAACAACACCGGAAACGGCGATGTTCAGGTAACGGCCACAGTCAATAATGACGGCCTGAAAAAGGAAGAATATCGGCAGATGCTCCGGGAGGAATTGGCGCGGACTAACAAGGAAAGCCAAGCTCCTGGCCTTGCTGCCGAGGAACGCCGCCAGCTGGAGCAGAAAGCGAAGGTCTTGGAAGAAAAGCTGATCAATCTTCAGAAGAGCTATGAGGAAGAGATAGTCCGGCGCAAGAATGCGGAGAAATCTCTTGATGACTTCAAGGGGCAGTTGTCCGTTGCCCGTATTGCCGAGGCGAAGAAAAGCCTTACACAAGGCGATGCCAAAGCGGCAGAGCAGGTTTTTGATGAAGTAGTAGACAAAGATGGCAAACAGGTTGCCCTTGCCGCCTACCAAAGCGGGCAGCTGGCTGAAGGCCGCGTGGATTACGCCAAGGCCATGCGTCAGTATAAGAAGGCTGTGGCCTTGGAAGAGAACAACCCAGACTATTTGCTGACAGCCGGAGCGATAGCTCGGACGTTAGGTAACTATGCACAGGCACAGGAATGGCTGGAACGGCTGCTTAAGATGCGGGAGGCGGAGGGGAAAGATGGTCTTGATCTTGCCTTAGCGCAACACGAATTGGCGTGGCTTTATGATGATCAGGGTCAGTACGAGAAAGCTGAACCACTGTACAAGCGTTCGCTGGATATCAGAGAAAAGACTCTCGGTAAAGACCATCCCGATGTTGCTGCTTCCCTAAACAATCTGGCTGTGCTGTATACAGCTCAAGTCAAATATAAAGAAGCGGAGCCGCTGCTCCAGCGTGCGCTGGATATCAAAGAAAAAACCTTTGGCAAAGATCATCCTGATACGGAAGGAAACCTTAACAATCTTGCGATACTGTATCAGAAACAGGGCCGGTACGCTGAAGCAGAGCCGTTATACAAGCGTGATCTGAAGATTTCAGAAAAGAGCCTTGGCAAAGACCATCCAGAGGTGGCAACCACCCTGAACAATCTGGCTAATTTGTACCAGGCGCAGGGCCGCTACGAGGCAGCGGAGCCGCTGTACCAGCGTTCGCTGGCGATCAAGGAAAAGAGCCTTGGCAAAGACCATCCAGAGGTGGCAGCAACACTGAACAATCTGGCTTGGCTGTATTACACGCAGGGCAAATACGTGGAAGCAGGGCCGCTGTATCAACGCGCCATTGCCATCCTCAAGGCAAAGCTCCCTGCCGGGCATCCTGACATCACAATGGTTCAGACAAACTACGATGACCTGAAACGCAAACTGGCCGGGCAGTAGCAAGCCACAACGCATCTTGTTTAAGCCGAAATATCCTTTTGTTGAAGCCATCCGTTCCAACTCATGAACTCACGCACCTTTCCTCTGCTTTCCCCTGGCTATAGCTTGGTTGACACCCACTGCCATTTGGATATGGCCGATTATCAGGCTGATTTAGACGAAATTATTACCTCTGCTTGTCGTTTCGGCGTGACTCGCATTATCACCATTGGCATTGATCTTGCCAGCTCGCGTAAGGCAGTGGCCTTGGCTGCGCAGTACGAGGGAGTTTATGCCTCGGTGGGTATTCATCCTCATGATGCGAATCAAGCTGAGGGCGAAGAGGTCTTCCGCCAGCTAGCTGAACTAGCAACCCAGCCCAAGGTGGTTGGTTTCGGGGAGATCGGCCTTGATTATGCCAAACAATACGCACCAATTGAGGCGCAGCAGCTTGCTTTTGCCCGCCAGCTTGAATTAGCCAAGGAACTGCGGCTGCCGCTCATCATCCATGACCGTGAAGCCCATGCAGATACGCTGCGCTTACTCCGAGAACAAGGGCCATTTCCAGCAGGTGGAGTGATGCACTGCTTTTCTGGCGATAACGAACTGGCACAGCAGGTGCTAGACCTGGGTTTTTATCTTTCCATCCCTGGGATTGTCACCTTTCCCAAGGCGGAAACCCTGCGACAGGTGGTGCAGGCAGTGCCTTTAGAGCAGTTGCTGCTGGAAACTGACGGCCCCTTTCTTGCGCCCATTCCTTTTCGGGGTAAATGCAATCGGCCTGAGTATCTGCTCCACACGGCAGTAAGAGTTGCCAATTTGAAAAACATCTCCCTGGAAGAAGTTGCCCGGCAGACTACCAGGAATGCGGAAAAACTCTTCTCCCTGCCGCTGGCGTAATGTCATCATGATCTGCGAAAAGATAGAACGCATCCAGGCAGAAGTTCGGGCAAGTGCGCTGCGCTGTGGTAGAAATCCCGACTCAGTGAAGATCGTGGCTGTGTCGAAGCATGTGCCCCTTGCCACAATAAGAGCAGCGCAAGAATGCGGCCAAAGCATCTTTGGGGAAAATTATCTTCAGGAGGCCGCAGGCAAAATCAGCCAGCTCAACAGCAATGGCTCGCTGCAATGGCATTTTATTGGCCATTTGCAAAGTAACAAGGCTGCCACGGCTGCTGAGTTGTTTCAAGTAATCCAGACTGTTGATCGGCTGAAGATTGCTGTTGCCTTGAACAACCAGGCAACCCGGCTGAATAAGCAGCTCGAGGTGCTGATTCAGGTCAATGTGGGCCGCGAAGCGCAGAAATCAGGGGTGCTGCCGGAAAAGGCCGAGGCGTTACTCCGGGAAATGCAGCCGCTCACCGCTCTGCGCGTCCGAGGTTTGATGACTATGCCGCCTTATGGCCAGGAACCGGAAGCCAGTCGGCCTTATTTCCAGGCCTTGAAGCAGCTTGCTGGGCAATTAGCCAAGGCAAACCTGTTTCACGACAATGAGGCAGTAGAATTATCAATGGGCATGTCAGGCGATTTCGCGGTTGCCATTGAAGAAGGAGCAACCTTGATTCGCATCGGGACAGCAATTTTTGGCGAAAGAGCAAGATAAGCCAAGCAACAGCAGCGCGTTATCGCCACAGAACAATTACTGCTGCGGGATCATTCCTCTGTATTGAAAAAGAGATGTTATGGAGATACTAAAAGACATTACCGCCTTTGCTGACCGCTGGCTTGGCACTGCTTTGCCGCAACTTTTTCTGCTTTTCCTCGGTATTTTGTTGGTGATCTTGGTTGTCACCGCGCTTTGGGATCGGCGAATCAACGGCATCGGCGGCGTATTCGGGGTATTGATGGGCCTGCTCATGGCCTCTCTCGCCTTAGAGGAAAGCCTAGCGCGCTTCATCGGGGGGTTAAACCCAGCGTTCCGCATTCGTCTGCTTGCCGCGTTGTTTAGCCTTTCTTTACTGTTCCTGACTGGCTCGGCCTGGGTGAAAACCGGCCTGCAAAAACGCTATGGCCTGACCTGGACTGCGGTCAGCCTCATCGTGCTGCTCACGGCCTTGTTTCCCGATCTACTCCGCTCTTTTCCCAATCTGATCGGCATTCATTACGGGCTGACTGTGGCTGGCCTGTTCATCGTTTTTCTGCTCTTGCTGGTCTTTCATTTTTCCATCACGCTTTCCGAGCTGGAGAAAAACCAACAGATTTTGCTGCAACGGATCAGAAAGCTCGAAGGCGAGATCGCAGGCCCGGAGGATATCGCAGGCGCAAGCATTTGGACAGAACTTGGCGAGAAATGGCAACGGATTTGCCGCCGTCCAGCCCGAGGTACCACCTTGGGTGCGCCGCTCATCATCCTGACCGCAGCGGTCAGCGTGTTTTGGGTGGGGATGTCTGCCCCACAAGTGATGGTTGGCGACGAAGTGACCCATTATCACATGCTCGAAAACCAGGCCAAGCTGCTGCCCGTACCCAATTTTAAGGCAAGAATCCCCACTGGCTGGGGCACGATGGAAAGGCGCACTTATCCGCACTCCTTTCTCTGGCATTATCTGGGGGCGGTGCTGTTTTGGCTCTCTGGTGGCTTTTTTGCGGCTGTCCAGTTGTATCAGGCTTTGTATTTGATGCAATTTCTCGGCGTGGCATATCTGTTAGCCAAAAGCCGAGGCGGGGTTGAAACCAGAGCCGCACTGCCCTATCTGCTGATTCTCGCCAGCCTACCCATGACCCTGATCTTCACCGTCACCTTTTATCAGGATGTGCCAATGGCCGCACAGGTGCTGACCGCCTTTTATCTGCTGCGAAAAAACCGCTGGCTGCTGGCTACGTTCTTCATGGGTTTTGCCTTGGGGATTAAGGTCAACGCCATTCTCTTTTTTCCCGCCTTTTTCTTCTGCCTGCTGATTTGGACTAGCCGACGTTGCCGTCCTGGCAAAACCGCAGCGATCTTCTTCTGCTCTTTAGCCGTGATCAGTTTCTGTACTTGGGGGCTGGGCGCGGCCATCAGCAAGTATGCTGGGGCAGGCTTTTATCCAGTAGAAAAATTCCAGCAGGTGCTCCAGATCGCGCAACAGAAAATCTGGCCAAACCAAGAGCAAAGAAGGCCACAGGAAAAGCTGTCGCAGCCCATGCAGAATCAAGCCAAGCCAGCAAAGACTGTCGCAGCACAACCCACAGAACTGAAGGTCAAGGCCAAGGTCATTTCGGAGAAGCAAGCCGCTATCATCGCGAATCATCCCGGTGATCTGCGGCTTACGGTCAATTATTTCATCTACGGCGGGCTGTTGCTCTGGCTCTTGGCCCTGGCTGCATTAGCCGCTGCGTTCCTGCGGCTGCTTGGTCGGCAGCAACAGCCAGCGGCACCGGAGTCAAGCTGCTGGCTCTGGGGAACTGGCTTGTCCTACACCCTTATTGCCGCGTTTGCGCTCCCTAACGCCCCAGATGCCCGCTTTTTTTTGCCGGGCTTGCCCTTTCTCCTCCTGCCTCTTGCCGAGCAGACCGTGTGTTTGCCCCGTCCCAAATGGCTGATCTCGCTGCTGGCCAGCCTTGCGCTCCTGCAAGGAGGGTATGTGTTGGCTAAGACCTACAATCTGCGGCAGGTCAGCCCCGAACTGCGCGAGGCGATAGCCTGGCTCCAGGAGAATCGGCCCCAGCCTTTCCGGGTATTCATGTATCCAGAGGGAAACTATCGACTTTTCCCGGTTCCGCATGAGTGGTACATGAATTATCATCTGCGGGAATTCTGGCGGGCAGACAACAATCTGCGCCTGGAGGTACTGCGCCAGTTTGGCATTGGCGCAGTGGTGATTAAGAAGTACCTTGTTGCGCCGGTAGATCAGGACATCACCGATTTGGGGGTCTATCCTGACTATTTTGTCCGACAACTCCGGCAAGACGGACGGTTCCGCAAGGTGTTTGAAAACAGTGCCGTGCTGGTTATCCAGGTGCCAAAGGTTGGGGAAAGCAGCGGCTTGCAATAAACCTCAATTTGTCTCGAATTATACTCGCTAGGAAAGAAGTTCGGCTTGGCCGCAAAGGAGTTTGGCCAACTTTCAGAGGAGTCTTGCTCGGCAAGAAAGGAGTTGTACTCGGCAGAAAAGGAGTCTGGCCGACTTGCAAAGGAGTTTTGTCGAGCAAGAAAGAAGTCTGGCTAAACCGTAGAGGAGTTCTGCCGACTCAGAAAGGAGTTTTAGTCGGCAAAAAAGGAGTTGGAGTAAGCCGGAAAGGAGTTTGGCCAAGCAAAACTCCTTTGTAACCGAGGAGAACTCCTGGGCAACCAAGCAAAAGACGAATGTTTGGCCAGAGCATTCCTCTCTTACCGCGCTCTACTCTGGGCCATGCAAGAAGGAATCAACTCAAACCCCTGTGTGCCCAAAGCCACCACTGCCCCGTTCTGTGGCCGCCAAGTCCTCAACAACGTGCAGGTTAGCGCGACAGACCGGAGCCAGCACAAGCTGGGCAATCCGGTCGCCCCGCTGGATGCTGTAGGGGGTCCGGCCCAGGTTGATCAGGCCGATTTTGATTTCGCCTCGGTAGTCGGCATCAATGGTACCGGGCGCGTTGATAACGGTGATGCCGTGCTTGATTGCCAAGCCTGAACGGGGCCGTACCTGGAGTTCAAAACCCTCTGGCAAGGCGACCGCAAAGCCTGTGGGGATGAGGTAAATGTCACCAGGTTGCAGAACAAGCTCCTCTGAGACGGCAGCAGCGACATCCATGCCCGCCGCTTGGAGAGAAGCATAGCCAGGCAGGGGCAAATTCCGCTGCTCCTGCGGTAGGAGCCAGCGGAACTGGACGGAAACGGCCTGCATCTACATGCCACGGCCCATTTTCTTGACCATTGCTGCGTAGTCGTCCTCATAATACGGCTGACCGTTGCATTCCCGGTCGAATTTGTCGCTCTTGTCCTGATAGGTTTTGACTAATTGTTTGTACACATCGAGCTGCTTGTCCAGCGATGGCAGGCGGGAGTTGTAGTTGAGCACCTTAGCATCGTAGGAGGTCCGAGCATCCTTACCGCCTTGATCAACCGCTTCCTTGGCTGTCTTCAGATGCTCGCCCATCTCGGTTAATTCCTTGTTGAGCGCGTCAAACTGCTCCTTAGCCTTGCCAATGGCAGCATAGCTGGAATCAACATCCATGTTCAGGCGGATGCACTGCTCAATCATCTCCGCTGTTAATGCCCCTTCACCGTCCGGTGTGGAGCGGTAGGTCCGGTTTGACTTTTTGTCAGTGGCTTTAGCTGCCGCTGCAACCGCTGCCGGGCTGTTGTTTCTCTGTATTTGCGTCTGCGCCGAAGCCTCATTCAACAGGAGACCGGCGAGAGCCACAGCAGTCAGCAAGGTCAGCCTCAAGGTTTTCTTCTGCATTTTTTATCCTTTCATGCTTGGTTCATCTGAGCAGGCCACCAGTTCCGGCTTTCCGCCCGCCATTCATTCCGTTGCAAATCTACGCAGTGCAATTGTATAACATAACACCGCGCAAGTCCAATCGTGTTCGTTTGTTGCGGCCCAGTTTCAGCCGCTATCTTTGTCGATCCCTAGCACACAGAAGGCAGGGACAGCATAATGCACGCCCTTCAGGGCCATCGCGCCCAAGTCTTCAATGAGGACTTTCTGGTCTTCCTTGGCCTGCCGGGCTAAGTCTTCGCGCACCTCGTCAGTTATGTAGATGCGGAAGGAGGTGGCGGCAGAAGCGAGCCGCTGGGCAATATTCACCTCTGTGCCGATCACCGTGTAGTCCAAGCGTCGGGCCGAGCCGACATTGCCCATGAACATCTCACCGCGAGTGATGCCGAAGCCCAGGTCAATGCTGTCAAAAAAGCTGTCTCGCTTTTGCCATTCCTTTTTCAAGGCGGCGAAGCGTTCCCGAATGGCAAGAGCGGTCTCCACTGCTGTCCAAGAGGCATTGTCCAACTCAATCAGGGCACCGAACACCGCCAGTACTGCGTCGCCCATGAATTTATCGACCGTGCCCCGGTATTCAAAAATGGTCTCGGTGAAGACTTGAAAGAATTCGTTAAGGAAATCCCGGAGCACTGGCAGCGGCAAGTGCTGGACCATGCCAGTGAAGTTGCGGATGTCGGCAAATAATACCGTGGCCACCTTGACTGCACCCAAACCCCGAATCAAATTGGCATCGCTTGCTAACAGTACCTTGGCCACTTCCGGGGCCACATATTGCTCCAACAGGGCTTGCAGGCGGGCCTCTTGGGCCATGGATTCCCTGGTTCGGATATTTTCCAAGGCCAAGGCTGCCTGGGTGCTGAGGATGCCAAGGATCTCGATATCCGAGTCAGCAAAACGAATGTCGCCGTCCGTATAGCTGACGTTCAGCACGCCGAGGATGCGATCCCGGACGATCATTGGAAAGGAAACCGCTGAGACGATTTCAGGCCGCTTGAGCAGATCAGCAAAACGGGAGTCGCTCTGCGTCTCCTGGTTGAGGATAACCGGCTTCCGCTCCTCAAAGACCCGGCCTGCGATTTTGTCGCCAGGCTTGATGCGGATTTTTTCGATCATCTCCTCAGGAATGCCACGCGAGGCAGCGATCCGCAGCACCCCCTCGTCCTCGTCATAAAGCATCACCGACAGACTATCCGCTGCGGTCTGATCGGCAATGACATCGAGCAGGCTTTCCAGCACGTCTGGCTGGCTGGTGGAGGAAAGGAAGTTTTCGCCCAGACCGTACAAGGGCAGGAGAGCGCGGAGGCGCGAATTCTCTTCGCGCAGGGCAGCAGCTTCCATTGCCCGGCTCACCTTATCCCGCACCTGCTGAGGATTGAGTGGACAGGGGAGAAGACCGGAAAAGCCGCTCTCCATCGCTGCTGGACAAAGTTGGGCAGCATCGCCCTTGTCCACGATCAGAAAGCCGACCACCCCAGGCCGCATGTCCCGCAGAGTGTCGAATAACTGAATGCCGCTGGTGCCTTTCAGATTCTCAGAGACAAGAATCACCCGTACCGGTTGATGCGTACAGACCCTGGACGCTTCATAGGACAGGCAGCAGTCGACATCGTATTCGCCTAATATCTCAGTCACCTGCTGACACAGTTCGCGCTGATCTGAAATCAGCAGGATATCGGCCAGCATCGTTTAGAATACGCTCAAGGCTCAGAGGGTGAATAATGAAGGATGATCCCCGCTCAGGCCGGATTCTGCTGATAAAAAAACGACAGCAGATTCTCACGGCTGGAAATCATTCTACCATTCTGTTTCTGGCAAGGCAACAGGAGAGAGCAGGGCAAGGCACTTCCCGCTGCCAAAACAGTCAGGTTAAGCCGCCTTGTCTCCTGCTTTCGCGTCCAACAAAGCCTGTCCGACGGTATGCCCCAGCTCGACGCACTCCTGAAGATGACCGTGCTCCGGCACATACTGCACCCGCAGGCCGGGATGCACGAGGCGGAAATTCATCTCGCTCATGGCGGTGTTCATCAATTTGACCGCCTCGCCTGACCAGCCATAGGAACCAAAGGCCGCGCCAATCTTGTTCGTAGGCCGCAGGCCGCGCATGTACATCAGGAAGCCCGCCATTCTTGGCAAGAGACCATTGTTGAGGGTCGGACAGCCGAGGATGACTGCGCCCGCCTCCAGCACGTCGCACATCACTTCGCTGTGATGATTGACCTGAAGGTTCAGTAACTTGTAGCTGATGCCTTTATCTTGAAGACCACCGGCAATGGATTTCGCCATCATCTCCGTCGAATGCCACATGCTGTCATAAATAATGAGTGCTTTGCCATTGCTCTCATTGACGCACCAGCGGGAGTAGGCCTCAATGATCTTGCCGGGATTTTTCCGCCAGATGATGCCGTGATCTGGCGCAATCATCTTCAGCGGCAGGTGCATGTTCTCAACTTGCGCGATCAGCTTTTTAACAATCGGCGAGTAGAGGGTGAGGATGTTGGCGTAATATTTTGTCGCCTCGTGCATCAGCACGTCCTGGTTTACCTCATCGTCAAAGCGTTCGCTGCTGGCGAGATGCTCGCCAAAGGCATCGCTGGAAAAGAGTATCTGATCTTCCTTCAGATAGCTGAACATCGAATCCGGCCAATGCAGCATCCGGGTTTCCAAGAAGCTCAGGGTCTTTTCGCCAAGGCGCAGCTCCTCGCCGGGCGCAACCGCATGATATGGCCAGTCCGGCTGATGAAAATGCTGGAGCAGGGCTTTTTGGCCCATCTTCGAGCAGATGATTCTCTCCGGCTGAATTTCCCGCACAACCTGCGGCAAAGAGCCGGAGTGATCCATCTCCACATGATTGACCACTAAATAATCAATTTTCTTCGGGTCAATGACGTTGCGGATCCGGTGCATCAGCTCCTGGCCGCAGCCGCTCTTGACTGTGTCAATCAGGGTGACTTTTTCATCAATGATCAGATAGGCATTATAGGTCGTTCCCCGTTCAGTGGAGTAGCCGTGAAAATCTCTGGTCAGCCAATCAACGGCCCCGACCCAATACACATTTTTGCTCAGTTCGACAGGTCTCACTGGTCATTCTCCTGCTAATGTTGTTGTGTCGCTTGACAGATATTTCTACTTTTTCTCGTCAATTTCTTGAATGTATTTAAAGATTCCGTAAACAACTTTAGCCATTTTCTCGTAATTCAGCTTGTCGTAAGTGTCGTGCGCGGTGTGATAGGCAAGATTGCGGTAAAATGCGGTGTCCGTGACCATCACTGCTGGAAAGCCCTCGGCCCAGTAATTGCGATGATCAGAAAAATCAATGCCTGGCACAAAAGAAGGCGCATTGATCGAATACGCAGGCAAATCAGTAAAACGGTTGAGTGCAGATTTCACCTTCTGCGCTTGATTGGAAAGAACCTGATCAACAACCGCAATAAAATTGCCTCGACTTGGATAAAACAATTGCAGCAGCCTGGCCGGATATTGCTGGGAACTTTTTTCGTCGCTGAAATATCCGATCATCTCCAAGGCGATCATCAGCTTAACTTGCTTGCCCTTTTCTTTCAGACTGCGGGCATGAACCGCGCTGCCCATGTCTGAGCTGGCAAAGTACGGCGGTTCTTCAAGCGGCCAAGCAACCAATTCAACACGGGTGCGCAACGGAATCTTTTTGAGCAACTTGCCCAGCTCAATTAAGCCAGCCACACCGCTGGCATTGTCATCCGCACCGGGAAGATTGGAAAACACATCATAATGGGCACCGATGACCAGCATTTCTTCTGTCTCCGGGCCATATTCAGCAAGCACATTAACGAACTGCTGCTTCTGCACTGTGAAAGATTGCAAAGCAACTTTGTCCGCAGAGGGAAGCAGAGCATTTTTAATATATTCAGCAGTGCGAAGCAGGTTCTCAGGATGCTCGCTGTCGCGGGGAACAAAGTCCTTGCTCAACTTCCGCACATGCTCTTGCAGCAGGAGCGAATCAACCTGATATTCCGGTTTGTAGATGCCGGAAGTAAAATTTATCGGTCTAGCGATAAAGACCCACAACATAGCAACTGCCACTGCAAGCCAAGCGATTCCTTTGCCGATCAGCGGCAGCTTTTTTTTCATTGCCCTTGCCCTCTCAAATGCAGATACCAGTCATTCTTTCTCTTTGCGCTTTCTGGTGTATTTTTTTTCGCTCGCTTGCCCTAAATAAACCGTTGATTATCGCACTCAGGCTTCTTTTCTGGGCAGCGGCAACTAAAACAAAATACTCTGCCTCATCCGTTCTGTCATTTCGAGCGGAGCGAGAAAACTATAACCGCTCTGCAATTGTTTCGGAGAGTACATTTCTCGCGCTTCGCTGGGAATGACAGCAGGGTCGTGTGTATGATGCTTCTGCTCTGATTTATACAGCTTTTCTTTCCGCACATCACGTTTAAACCATCTTGATTCACACTTCAATCAGAGCGATTCACTCTTTAATCGCCGCAAATTACGCTTTAATTGACCTGATTCACGCTTCAATCGTCTTGCTTGAAGCGTAAATCAAGGTGATTCATGCTGCAATTACCCTGATTAAAGGGTGAACCAAGACGATTGAAGAGTGAATCGCTCTGCTTGAAGCGTAAACCAAGCCGGTTGAAGCGTGAATCATGGCAATTCAACCGACGAACAGAGCTTTCCGAACCGCAAAAAGGCCGGGTGAAGTGGCCGCTGCCCTTCGGCAAGACTGTTTTTGCTATAAAGAGGACAGGCCCATTTGTTACAATGGGCCGTGCATTACCTCTACTGCTTTCCTCGTTCGTTTTTACGAACGCTGCCTTGAAAAGAAACCGGCAAGAGCCTACAGTTCCTCAAAGGCATCCTTGCCTGCGCCGCAGATCGGGCAGGCCCAATCATCGGGCACATCTTCCCAAGCGGTGCCTGCCGCAACGCCGTTGTCGGGATCGCCTGCTTCCGGGTCGTAATCGTAACCGCAAATTTGGCATCGGTGTTTTTTCATCATCCTGTCCTTTGCTGGAGATTGAGGAGAGCGGCAGCTCAGGCCGCGTTTTTTGCCAGATAGTCAGCCACGCCCGCTGCTGTCGGAGTCATGGCATCCTTGCCTTTGTTCCAGTCTGCTGGGCAAACATCGCCGTGGGTTTCGTGGAAAATCAACGCATCCAACATGCGCAGGGCTTCATCAGTGGAGCGGCCCAGGGGCAGGTCGTTGACCACAGCATGACGGACAACGCCTTCCTTGTCGATCAAGAATGTACCGCGCAACGCCACGCCCATGTCAATCAGTACACCGTATTGGCGGGCGATTTTTTTGTCCAGATCAGCAACCAGCGGAAAATTGACGCAGCCAATGCCGCCTTCCTTGACCGGGGTGTTTTTCCAGGCGAAATGACTGAACTGCGAATCAATGGAAACACCGATCACCTCGCAGTTGCGCTCCTTGAACTGGGGCAGAGCGCGGTCAAAGGCGATGATTTCAGACGGGCAGACAAAGGTGAAATCGAGAGGATAGAAGAAAAGAAGAACATATTTGCCGCGAAAATCAGAAAGCCGGAAATCTCCTTTGAAGGAGTTGTCCGGCATGACAGCGGTGGCAGTGAAATCAGGGGCCTGTTTCGTCACTAATGAACTCATGTCTATACTCCGGGGAGATGTTGACAAAGTTGCGCTGCGGCCTAAAGACCGCAGCCTATTCGCAGGAGGTTACGCCTTCCAGTTGCCGTGCAAATTGCAGTATGCTCTGGCTGACACTTCGGTTGACTTGCAGCCGCATCCGCAGCTGCTGCACGAAAAGAGTGCTTCCGGCTTGTCGCCAGGCTTGAGGTCTTTTCGACAGACGATGGTGCCGACGGTCAGCTCGATCCACTCGATCCAATGCTTTTCTTCCATCGGGTGCGCTACAGAGCCGACGGTCACTTTGTAGCCGCCTTCGGTCTTCTCAATCACCGGCACATGCTTTTCTTTTGACGCATCGACCGTGTTCTCAGTCTGCAAATCCATCGGCTGGCCGCAGCAGACCAGCGCACCCGCGCCGGTGTGCAGGACAGAGACAATGTTGCCGCACAGCAGGCATTTGTAGATTTCATTCTTCTTGGTCATGGGAATATCCTCCTTTTAGGGTCGGCATCCTGAATGCTGGATGCGCTTGTTCAGGAAAAACAGCTTCCTCACATTATACAGCCTAATTCCCGTTTGTCCGCAATATCCTCACCAATTTTCTGCCAGCAGCTCAAAATAACTCTGCGGATGCGTACAGGCCGGGCATTTCTGCGGAGCTTCGGTGCCCTCATGCACATAGCCGCATTTGGTGCAGTGCCAGGTAACATTGCCGTATTTGCGGAATACTTTGTTGTCCTTCAGGTTGCTGATCAGGGCGCGGTATTGTTTGGCGTGCTGCTTCTCTGCCTTGGCGATGGCGCGGAAGGTAGCGGCGATCAGCGGGAAACCTTCTTCCTCGGCAATCTTGGCAAAGGAGGGATACATCTCCATGTATTCATGCTCCTCGCCTCCAGCGGCAGCTTCCAGATTTTCCACGGTAGAGCCAAGCACTCCGGCAGGAAAGGCAGCGGTGATTTCGACCTCGCCGCCTTGCAGCAGCTTGAACAGGGTTTTAGCATGAACCCGCTCCTGCTCTGCTGTGCGGATGAACAAATGGGCCATCTGGACATAGCCCTCCTTTTCCGCGATCTTGGCTGCATACGTGTAGCGGTTACGGGCTTGCGACTCGCCAGCAAAAGCGGTGAGGATGTTCTTTTCAGTCTGAGTTCCTTTTAATTCAGCCATTGTTCTGCTTCCTCCTTGGTGCATGGTTAAAAGAGAGCTTCTTTGCCTGCAGGGGTAATTTCATACTTGCAGCGGGCGGGACTGGCCACCAGCCCTTTCTTTTTTAGGGCGGTGAGCTGTAAACTGATTTTGTTCGGTTCAAGCTCGATAGCCGCTGCAAGATCTCTACCAGTACAGACGCAGCCGGTGCGTTCCAAAGCCCGCAGCACCTCACGCTGCCGCTCACTCAACCGACCGGTACCGTTGATCTTCACAGCCGCGCTGTTTGTGACGCAGACATCGCCTTCTTGCTGGTTATTTTCATTCTTTTTTTGGCATTCTGGGCAGATGCCAAAAAATTCAATCCGGCAACCGGAAATACGGTAGCCGATCTCAGCAGCGGAATCTGGAGAGACCGCCTCCACCTTAAGGTTATCGACCCGATGACACTGGACGCAATAGATATGATGGTGCTGATCCAGCTGCCGGTCAAACCGTTTCTGGCGACCGCTGATCTCTAACTTTTTGATCATACCCGCTTCAGAGAGAATTTCAAGATTTCTGTAAACGGTCGCTAGACTTATACGCGGTAGCTTTCTTTTGATTCGTTCGTAAAGTACGTCGGCGGTTGGGTGGCCTTTGCATTTGCCTATCTCTTCCAGAATCACTTCCCGCTGATGGGTCATTCGGAAAACTTTCATCGGATCACCTTTCTGTTCATGAGTTGATAAGAAAAAATAATTGAGAATCATTACCATGTCAATAAAAAAATTGAACAGCGACAGATAGATGCTATATAAGTAAAACTACTTAACCATATTGCAAAGTTGTAGAGTTTGACAAAAGCCTTGGGTTCTGCTATTGAAGACAGATATCGTCGCTGTTGCGATGGGCCAACTAACCGATCAATTCTACAAAAGGGAAAATAATGGCTTCAGAAATTAATGAAATAACCATGAATTACGAAGAGGAAGGGCAGCTATTGGTTAAGGAGCTGGACAAGGAAATCTTGACCAAGGGCGCATGGACGACGATTCTGTTCCGCTATCAGGAGTATGACAGCAACGCGGGCGAGTTTGGCCCAGAAAAATACTCCATCCGCCGCTACCAGAAACGGGAAGGGCAGTATTTATCCAAGTCAAAATTCAATATTTCCAGCGCGGATCAGGCTCGTAAAATCATCGAAACGTTGAGTAGATGGCTTGAGAAGTAGCCAGGATGAATTTGCTTTGGGTAGAAAAAACTTCCCCCTCAGGTAAAAAATCGCTTGACGTTAGGGAACGAGTCCTGTATATTCGTGCCTCGTCGCCGGTGGTACTGAGGCTGAAAGCTGAAGCCGAGACGATGAAAAAGCAGCCCGAAAGAAAAAATAAAAAAGTTCTTGACGGTCGAAA
>NZ_JBLWEO010000082.1:0-105489 GCF_048287395.1 Candidatus Electronema sp. PJ
CCCCGTATGAAGATGTCAATAAGCCGCAGTAATTGCATAAAACAGGCCGCAACTTAAACCGCCTTGGGCGGTTCACCTTACCAAGCCTCCGGTTTTACCGGAGGTGCTTGACTAAGCAGGCAGTGTTAACAGGCCCTAGTTCTTCAGATAATCCTGGACATGCCCAATTCATAACAGCATCTTCGGAGCCTTACGACTGGAGAAATCCGCAGAATGAAAATTTGTGGCAGGGCGTCGGCGGAGTGAACAATCCTTGTCCGGCGGGCTTCAGAGTGCCAACGACTGACGAATGGCAGGAGGAAATAGATTCTTGGATATCAAAGGATCCTTCCGGTGCTTTTGCGTCACCTTTGAAACTGCCATTAGGAGGCTATCGGGTTGAAGTAACAGGTTCTCCCTCCATGCCTGCTTACACAGGCAGCACCGCTTTCTACTGGAGCGGCACGGCCAACGGCAGCTATGCCTACGGTCTATTTTTAATGATTAACAGTGGGTCTGATGCAGTGATGGATAGGTGGAACAGGGCAAAGGGAGGCAGCGTCCGCTGCATCAAAGATTAAATTACAACCTGCCTCCACCCCGGCCTCACTGCCAGGGCAAGTGCTACCGCTAAGAGCGCAACACTTGCCCTGATCGGCGATCAGCATCCCAAGAACGGGCAGGTGATAATGACTCTTAAGCAAGAGGTCTATAGCTCTATCATAGACCCCATTGCCGCTTCCTTCTCACAAATACGGATTGCTCCGCCCCTCTTTGCCAATGGTAGATTTCGAGCCACCGTAGCCGTGTCCTGGCCAAACCGTGGTTTCCGGCGGCAAGGTCAGCAGCCGTTCGCTGATGGAGTGTGAAAGCTCGCGCATAGAGCCGCCAGGGAAATCTGTTCGGCCTACGCCGCCGACAAAAAGGGTGTCACCGGTGAAGCAATCCGGTGCGTGGTACAAGCAGATGCCGCCCGGCGTGTGGCCAGGCGTGTGAATCACGGTCAAACTCTCTTCGCCGATGCTGATCAGATCGCCATCCTCGACTAAGATGTCTGCTGGCGGTGACTCAGGCAAACCGAGCTGGGCAAAATAGCTACGCGCCTCTGAACTGTTGAAGAAGAGGACATCAGCTCGGTGCATAACGATCTTTGCCCCGGTTGCCTGCTTGAGCGGCCCATTGCCGCAGACGTGATCAGGATGGCCGTGGGTGTTGATGAGATAGAGCACTTCCAGCCCACTCTTTTTACAGGCGGCCAAGATGTCGGCCTCGTCCCCACCAGGATCAATAATCGCGGCCTTGCCGGTTTTTTCGCAGGAGACAAGGTAGCAGCAGACATCCATCATGCCGACAATCAATTGCTGTATCTTCATAACACGATCCGGGAGATTTCAGAGAAGAGAGTCAGGAGCTGCTCGCTCCTGACTAGGCAAAATTCAGCAGGCGCAGGTGGAGCTTTTCTCCGGCGCACAGCTGCTACCGCAGCCACAACCGCAGGCAGAAGAGCTGGCCATGTTGAGACCGAGACCTTTGGCGGGCATTCGTTGCTCGACAGCAGACACTACAGCGGCAAAGGCTTTGATTGCTGGGCTGTCGGCGTTGGAAGAGAGGTAAGGCTGGCCGCTATCGCCGCCAACAACCACGCGGGGATCCATCGGTATTCTGCCAAGGAAGGCTAGATCAAAGTCGCGGGCTGTTTTTTCGCCGCCACCAGTGCTGAAGATATCCACAGTCTCGCTGCAATGCGGGCAAACAAAGCCCGACATATTTTCCACCAGCCCGACGATAGGCATCTTCACGGTCTTGCAGAAATTGATCGACTTGCGCACGTCTGCTAAGGCCACGGCTTGAGGGGTAGTCACGACCAAAGCCTGGACATTGGGCATGGTTTGGGCCACTGAGAGTGGTTCATCGCCAGTACCTGGAGGCGCATCAACCACCAGGTAATCCAGCTCGCCCCAATCCATGTCCGCAACAAACTGGCGGATGGCCTGGATTTTCAGCGGCCCGCGCCAGATGATCGCCTCGTCGCGGTCTTTCATCATATATTCGAGCGAGACCACCTTGACCTTGCCGTTATAGAGCAGCGGTGCCACGAGGTCATTTACCTTCTGCACTGGCTCCAAACTGCCTGTGAGGTTGAGCATCCGGCAGACATCCGGGCCGTGTAGATCAACGTCCATTAGGCCGACCTTCCAGCCGCGCTCGGCTAGCCCAAGGGCGAGATTGACCGCCACTGTGGACTTGCCGACCCCACCCTTGCCACTCATCACCAGTATCTTATGCTTGATTTTACCGAGCGATTTGGTGATGGCAATATCCTGCTGGGCAAGATGCGCCTGCGCATCAGAAGGTTGCGATCCACAGCTGGACTTGCTTTTGCTGCTGCAAGAACCACTTTTGCATGAACTCATGTTCTGTCCCCCTCGGTTAGTTGAACATCATTGTGCAACCGCTGGCGATTGCAGATATTTAAACAGATCGGCATTCGGTGGCAGTACCAGTGAGGTGTTGCCACCAAGGATGCTCTGATAGCTCTCCAGGCTTTTGAGGAAGAAGTAGAACTCCGCATCGCTGCTGTAGGTCTCGCCGTAGAGCTTGGCTGCCTCAGCATCTGCCTTACCTCGGATTTCCGTGGACTGCCGCTTGGCCTCAGAGGTGATCTCCTTCAGCTCACGCTCCACTTTGCCGAGGATTTCTGCTTTACGGCCTTCACCTTGCGAGCGTTTCTCAGCAGCAATCCGCTTCCGCTCGGAGATCATCCGGGTATAGACTTTTTCCCGCACTGAGTCAATATAGTTGACCCGCTTGAACATGACATCAATCAATTCAATGCCGTACTTGGTCGCTGCCTCAGAGGCCTTACCCAGCACCATTTTGCTGATTTTGTCCCGGCCCTTTTCGGGCGGCTTGACCATATCAGCGGCAGAGGTCGTTTCAACGGTGTATTGCTGACTCCAGTCTGAAGAACGGATGATCTCAATCAGATCGTGCTGATTGACCAGATCGCGCACTGCCCCGTTAATAATGTCATCCAGCAGGGTTTGCGCACGGATTTCCGTGCCCACGGCCTGGAGGAAGAGGAGCGCATCCTTAATCCGCCAGCGGGCCGTGTTATCCATATAAATAAACGTCTTGTCATTGGTTGGGATCTGATTTGGGTCTCCGTCCCAGATCAAAATCCGTTTTTCAAAGAGCTGCACCCGCTGAATAAATGGTGTTTTTATCTTCAGCCCAGCCTCGGTGACTGGCGTACCCACTGGCGCGCCGAGCTGGGTGATGACCGCCTGCTTGCCTTCTGGAAGGATATAGAAGCCATCCAGTACCATGACTATAGCCAGCCCTGCTAAGAGCAGGTACAGTCCATTCAGAATTTGTGTTTTTTGCGTGAGCTGGCTCATTTGGTCGTGCTCTCCTGGGGAATGAGGGGGGGCTGGGTCGCTGGACTGGTCGGCGGTAAGACATTGCTGCCTGGGCCGTTCAGATTGAGGAAAGGCAGCACAGGATTGTCCATAATATAGACTTGCTTCACCTGCGGCAGAATGCTCTGCATGGTTTCTAAATACATACGCCGCCGGGTGACATCTTTGGCCTTCTCGTATTCAGTGGCAATAGCCTTGAAGCGGGTAGTTTCGCCTTTGGCATCATTGAGCCGCTGTACTGCATAGCCGTGGGCCTCTTCAATCATCTGTTTCGCCGAACCACGGGCCTTGGGAATGACTCGGTTGTACTGCTCCTCAGCCTCGTTGACCAGCCGCTTCATGTCTTGATCCGCCTCGTTGACCTCATTGAAGGCAGGCTTGACCGCATCGGTCGGCGTGATGTCCAAAAGCTGAAGGGTGACAAGTTCCACCCCGCTTTCCAGTTTATTAAGGTCACGCTGGAGTTCCTGCCGGGCCATGTCAGCCAGGGTTGCCCGGTTGCCGAGTACGTAGTCGAAATCCATGTTGCCGACAATGCGCCGGATAACGGTTTCCGAATTATCCCGCACCGCCTGGGGCACATCGCTCACCTTGAATAGAAACATGACCGGATCATTTATTTTGTATTGGACAATCCAGGCTACCTCAATTACATTCTTATCGCCAGTGAGCATCAGGGATTCATTCTCATAGCCCTTCTTGTCAAAGACCGAATTCTGCCCTGGTGTCTTGGTACGGAAACCGAATTCTTCTTTACGGACACTGGTCACATCCACTCGGATGACATCTTCCATAAAGGGAATCTTGAAGTTAAGGCCTGGCTCGGCAGTGCGGCTGTATTTGCCAAAGCGGACAACTATGCCTTGCTGCTCCGGCTCAATGGTGTAGAAGCAGGCCAAAACTCCGCGTAGCAGCACAATCGCTGCTACGATCAGCGCGATTTTGCCAGCGGCAGCCTGATATCCGAGATTATTATCCGGGCCGGTTTCTTTTGGCGGTTCCTCGCCTTCCTTTTTGTTCTTGTTCTGGTCGTTCTGCTCTTCAAAAAAATCGCGTATTTTTTGAATCAGATCAGCCAGTAGGTCTTCCGGCCCTGCTGGTTTCTTCTTCTTGCCCCAGGGGGACGATGTGTTCATGGGCATGACATGCCTTGCGTAGTATGATGTTGATGGATAGGTTCGGTCTATTTAAATCGGTGCGGGCCAGTCTTACAAGCATTTTCGGAATGCCAGTAGCCAGGAGAGGATAATCAGAGACAGCGCGATGAAAAAAAAGAGGTTTTGGAGACTGCGGCGGCTGCCCTGCTGATCAAGACCGGCGACGCGCAGGAAGAAGCCGCACAACAACCCGCAGGCGAGGCCAAAGAGGTGTGCGCCGAGGTCAGTACGCCCACCTTCGTTGCCAGATCCGAGCATTGCCAGCAGACTGGCTCCTGCTCCCAGCGGTAAGAGGAGGTGGCGGATCAATGAGCCACCTCCCCAAAGCTGTCGTCCGCAGAAAATGCCAATAGCAGCGAAGACAGCAGTGGAAAAACCGACAGAGTAATGGGGATCAGTGCGTAGGGCGATGTTAAGGAAGTTGGCAAGGAGGGCGGAGAGCAGCATGGCTAGCCAGGCTGTGCCAGAGCCAAGGGTCTTGCAGAGCAAATGGGCCATCACGCCGCCAATCACACAGTTGCCAACGAGATGGCCTTGATCAGCATGAAGCGTCAGGGCGGTAATCAGCCGCCACCACTGGCCCTGCTCTATGATGGCCTGGCTGCTCACGGCTCCGGCTGCAAACCAAGGGCTGGCAGCCAGCCAGGGGCCGCTGATGGTGTGGAGCAGAATCAGTCCGCTCAACATCAGCAGAGTGAGCCAGTTGCTACTGCGGACAAAAGGGAGCACCTGATCAGCAGGTGGTGGCCAATTGCGGTTTTCTTCGCGAAAGTCCTGGAGTTCGGCGATTGCTCGCGTACTGTTATTCCGGTGTACCAGAATTACGCCGCTGCGTCGATCTACCTGATGCGCGATGCCTATCGCGCTCAACATCAGCGAGCAGTCGCGCAGCTCTACTGGGCCAATCTTGGCCGCTAGTACCCAGGTAACGGATGGCTCAGAGAGAGGACTTAAGTTCATGCGACACACAGTAAGCGTGCGCCAGGGAGGAGTCAAGAGGGAGAGCTACTTACTACTACGAGAGGGATTAGTGCAGAAGCATCTAAAATGATTACGGGTTGTCATTCCAGTCGCAGGGAGGCAGTTCATTGCATTCATCTAAACCTGCCAACTATCCTTAACTCGACATGAAAAATCAGCAGGCGGAAGCGGTCTTGTGCGTCGTTGATTCTTTCCTGCAACGGCCTGATTTCTTCCTGCGGGAGCCTGAGATGAAAAAACAATAGCCTGCGATTTCATCGCAAGTCGCCGCGATAAAACCTCGGCTCCTCGATTTTTTCCTGCAACAGCTTGCGACAACAAACCGCACCGCTGATTTTTTACCGCAAGGCACCGATGGGTTACATTCATCCTTCCGTCATGCTTTTTTGCTCACATGAACAGCCGCTTCAGCGTCCTGCCTGAAAGGGGAGAACGAGGCGAAAGCCCAAGTCGTCGCGGCGGTCGCCTGGCGTGTGCATAAAGCGTACCCTCGCTCGCATGAGTCTGAACAAGGATCCCCCTATTCCTACCGTCCGCCGCGTACCAAACGTACCGCGAAGCCGTTGCCTCTGCCGCCGCGGTAGAAGTCGTAGAAATGGCCGAGGTTAAAACTGACACCCCACGCGCCATTTAATCTGTCAATAGATGGTGACGAAGACCAGAAAGGAATTGCTTTAGTATTCGGAAAAGCCTGATGGTTGATTGTCGGTTTCTCCGTCCCATCGTGACATTCGTCATTTTTATCTTTCCCGGTGCTACAATATACCAACGTTTTCAGCTCGACAATGTTTGGCAGCCGCCAGTCAGAATATCTTGAGTATTTAAAATTTTTGAAGTGCTGAAACGCCTCATCCCATGTATATTTTTCCGTCTCACCTTTTTCACAGTTCACGCCGGACAAACCTTCTGAACAGCGTTTCCACATCAAACCACTTTTCGTGTCGGTGATCGTGCCATCGCCATGATCAATATAGTGCCCGATAGTTTTTTCTTTTTTCGAGTCGGCATCTTGGCGCGGTTTTTCTATAGGCTGCAATTGCTTATCACCGCCATCGCGTTGCAGAAAACTCAAATCCGTTTTGGCACTGCTCTCAATCTGCTGAACGCCGTTTTCCTGCAACGCTTTCGGCACGAGCAGAAAATCGCCCATCTCATGCCCGGTCATCTTGATGTCGCCGTAAAGCGGGGTCTGTTCCGCATTCAAGATAACTGGCCGCTTGATCCGGTCAAAGAGGCTGTCGCCGTCCAGAATCTCCTTGTTTTCCCGCAGCACCTCCAGCAACGCCTTGGCAAAGACCGAATGACCGCTGCCGCCGCCGTCCGCAACCGGCTCCTCGCCACCTGAAGTCAACGCGGTACGCGACCGCTTCGCCTGCATCCGCTTCAGCCATTCATCGCGACTGGCTGCGGCAGGAAGCCTTGCGCCGGAATCCCGCATCAGCAGGCTGCCGGAATAGCAGGAGTCCGCGACAATCAGCACGTGCCGGGAGCAGACAGCCTTGAGCAGCCGGGAAATTTCGTCGGTCGGAAGCCAATAGACATCGTTATCCTTCTCCGCATCCACCGGCTGCCAGTAGCCGGTGCCGGTCACGTTGTCCAAATAGCCGTGTCCGGCGTAGTAAATCAACAGGCTGTCGCGCTCGTCAGTCATGGTTTTGCGCAGCTCAGACAGGGCCAGCTTGATTTCGTCCCGGTCCTTGTCCAAAAGCAGCTTCACCGAAAAGCCGTACTGCTGCTCCAACACCTCGGCAACATCTTTCGCATCAGCCAGCGGGGTCTCCAGCTTGCTGAGATGGCGATAATTTTGATTGCCGATCACCAAGGCGCGAAAGCGGCCAAAGCCGGAATCCGCCTGCGCCGCCGCAGGCAGCATGGCCAGCGCAATCAACAGCAGCAAGCGTCTTCCGCACAGCTTCATTTCTCTGGCCTCCGCAACGATTCAGCAGCCTGCTCAGTTTTCACAGCCTCCTCTTCATGGCCATTTTTCCGCAGCAGCTCGGCCAGCAGATCAAGGTGCTTTGCCTTGTCTTCCTCCTTGCCGTACAAAACCGCCAGCTTTGCCATTGAGAGAGCCTCGCCGATGCGATGTTCCTGCCGCAGCAGCTTGGCGATGTTTCCCATTGTCTCGGCTGCTTCCGCCAGCGTAATGCCTGGCTTGTCCAGCTTTTTCCATTCAAATTCAATGATGCCGCGCATGACGGTCGTCTCGACTGTTCTGCTGTCGCTATTGCCGGTCAACTCCTTGAGTTCTTGCTGAAGAAACTGCGGCTCGCCCCTCCATAGCATGATGCCGATGATCGCCGTGCCGAAGAGGGCAAAATAGGTTCCGGGTAGCAGGTTCGTGAAGGCCAGCTTCACTCTGCCTGCTTCCGCGCTGGCTGAACCTGCGTTGTCCACAGTTTTGCCCTTGCTTCCACTAGCATTGCTAAACAGCCGGAACCCCAGCCAGATGGACAGCGCACCGACCGTCAGCACAGTCAGGCGATACAGGGCGGCATAAATCAGAAATCCGGCGGGAACAGTCATAATCGTTTTCACAAGTTAAACGAGAAGGGAGAGAAACAAAAAAAGCCGCCCCTTGAGGGACGGCCCTTGCTCATCGCTGCTCCGGCTGAGTGCTACAGCTGCCTCGAACACCGCTCCGCCGCCGCGATTCTGGCCATCGCCCGCTGCAAGGCCGACGCAGCTTGGACGCGGCTGACGTTCTCGTCGTGCGCCTGCTGCTGCGCCAGACTTTTTTCCGCCCGCTCCTTGGCCAGCAGAGCGCGGGGCACGTCAATATCATGGCCGTATTCGGCAATCTCCACCAAGAACGTGACGGTGTTGTCCGAGACCTCGGCAAAACCGCCGCTGACCATCAGATACTTCAGTTCTTTGTCCTTTTTGTAGTGCAGGACACCGGTTTTGACCGTGGTCAGAAAAGGAGCGTGATTTGCCAGAACACCGAATTCGCCGTTGGTGCCGGGCGCAGTAACAATATCCACATCCTCGCTGACCACTGGCCCGGCGGGTGTCACTACTTCCAGATGAATCTGTGCCATTGTTCGTTACCTCTGCCTGGAATTATCCTGCACGGATCAGGCTGCTGCTTTTTCTGCTGCATCCTGCTTGGCTGCTGCTTTTTCTGCTGCGGCTTTCTCCACCGCCTCCTCAATGCTGCCTACCATGTAAAAGGCGTTTTCTGGCAGATCGTCGTGCTTGCCGTCAAGGATTTCCTTGAAGCCACGCACCGTGTCTTCAACTTTCACATATTTACCATCCATGCCGGTGAACACCTCGGCAACATGGAAAGGCTGGGAGAGGAAACGCTGGATTTTGCGGGCGCGACCAACCAAAAGCTGATCGTCCTCAGACAGCTCATCCATACCGAGAATGGCGATGATATCCTGTAATTCTTTATACTTCTGAAGCGTAACCTGTACCCGACGAGCGGTCTGGTAATGCTCCTGGCCGACCACGTTCGGGTCAAGAATGCGCGAGGTGGAGTCGAGCGGATCAACTGCCGGGTAAATGCCCAGTGCCGCGATCTGGCGGGAAAGAACAACCGTGCCGTCGAGATGAGCGAAAGTGGTGGCCGGAGCCGGGTCGGTGAGGTCGTCGGCAGGTACATAGACGCACTGCACCGCAGTGATCGACCCTTTGGTGGTCGAGGTGATGCGCTCCTGCAAGGCACCGAGGTCTGTTGCCAGCGTCGGCTGATAACCAACTGCGGACGGAATGCGGCCCAACAGGGCGGAAACCTCCGCTCCGGCCTGGGTGAAGCGGAAAATGTTGTCCACAAAGAAGAGCACGTCTTGGCCCTCCTCGTCGCGGAAATACTCGGCGGCAGTGAGGCCAGTCAGGGCGACGCGGGCACGCGCTCCCGGCGGCTCAGTCATCTGACCGTAAACCAGCGCGGCCTTGGGCAGAACGCCAGACTCCTTCATCTCCATATACAGGTCGTTGCCCTCGCGGGTGCGCTCGCCCACGCCGCAGAAGACCGAAATGCCGCCGTGCTGCATGGCGATATTGTTGACCATCTCCATCATGATGACCGTCTTGCCGCAGCCTGCGCCGCCAAAGAGGCCCATCTTGCCGCCGCGCGGGAAGGGCACGAGCAAGTCAAGCACCTTGATGCCGGTTTCCAGCACGTTGACCTCGGTGTCCTGCTCAGTGAACTCCGGTGCGGCGCGGTGAATCGGCATGGTTTTTGAATTATCAATCACGCCGAGGCCGTCAACCGGGCGGCCCACCACGTTCATGATCCGGCCCAAGGCAGGCGCGCCGACCGGAATGGAGATCGGCTTGCCGGAGTCGCGGCAGGCCATGCCCCGCACCAAGCCGTCAGTCTGATCCATGGCGATGCAGCGCACCACGTTATCGCCCAGATGTTGGGCCACTTCAATGACCAGATTTTCCTTGGTGTCGTCGATGCCCGGATTGGTTACAAACAGGGCACTCATAATGTCAGGCAGCTCGTTCGCCTTGAATTCCACGTCAACGACAGGCCCAATCACCTGTATAATTTTGCCAGCTCCCATTTTCTACCAGCCTCCCAATATCTTCAGCAGTCTCTGCGTAATTTTATCTGTTCTGTCAGCCTTTCAGTGCCTCGGCACCGCCGACGATATCCATCAGGTCGCCGGTGATGGCTGCCTGGCGGGCCTTGTTGTATAGCTGCTTCAGCTCCTTGATCATATCGCCGCAGGCTGTGGTTGCGTTATCCATCGCTGTCATCCGAGCTGCCTGCTCGCCTGCGCCGACCTCCAGCATGGCGTGAAAGACCTGCACATTCAGATACAGGGGCAGCAGGGTCTCCATGATCTCGGCAGGAGTCGGCTCAAAAATGTACTCAACCGGATTGGCCTCCTCCGCTTCGTCTTTTTCTGCCGGACTAATCGGCAGCAGAGTTTCCTGCGTCGGCACCTGCGCGGCCAGCGACTTAAAGCGGGCATAAACCAACTCTACTTGATCAACCGTCTTGCTGAGAAATTGCTGGGCCGCGTCTTCAGCGATTTCACGGGCGTTAAACATTTGGAAGGTGCCCATGATATCCATGACTGACCGCCGAACTTTACCTGACCGTTTGAAGGCCCGCGTTGCCTTGTTGCCGACCGTCACCAGCGTAACCTTTTTGCCCTCGCTCTCATACTGGGCGATCAGCTTTTGGGTCTTGCTGATGACGTTGGCGTTGAAGCTGCCGCACAGCCCCCGGTCAGAGGTGATAACCACCAACTCGATGTTCTTCACCTCGTGGGCTTCCATCAGTGGCTGGCCGCTACCTGCGCCGCCGGAGAGCTTCTGCATGGCTTCGGCAAACTTGCCTGCATAAGGCCGAAACGCCTCCATCCGCAGCTGAGCACCACGCAGCTTGGCCGAGGCAACCATGTTCATCGCCTTGGTGATCTGCGAAGTCTTGGAAACGCCTTCTATCTTGTTCTTGACTTCCTTTAATCCTGGCATGGTGATCCGTATCCTGGGTTAATCCAGGCCTCAGTTCAGACCGTTAGCTGTTTTGAAGGTGCTGCCAAAAGTCTTCAGCGTGGCTCTGATCTTATGCTCCAGCTCAGGAGAAATCGCCTTCTTTTCCTGCAGTTCAGCAAAAATCGCAGGCTCGTTCAGCTCAATGTAGCCATACAGCTCCTGCTCGTAGTTGGCGAGCAGATTGACTGGTAGTTCATCCAAGAATCCCTTGGTGCCTGCAAAGATGATCGTGACCTGCTTCTCCATCGGCAGAGGCTGATACTGCGGCTGCTTGAGGATTTCCACTAACCGCGCGCCGCGCGTCAGCTTGGCCTGGGTTGCTGCATCCAAGTCAGAACCGAAACCAGCAAAAGCCGCCAGTTCGCGGTACTGGGCAAGATCAAGTCGCAGGGTGCCAGCCACCTGCTTCATGGCTTTGACCTGCGCTGCACCGCCGACGCGGGATACCGAAATACCAACGTTGATGGCCGGACGAACACCGGCGAAAAAGAGGCTTGGCTCCAAGAAAACTTGGCCGTCGGTGATCGAAATAACGTTGGTCGGGATGAAGGCGGACACGTCGCCAGCCTGGGTCTCAATGATCGGCAGGGCAGTCATCGAGCCTGCGCCGAGCGCATCGCTCAATTTGGCGGCCCGCTCCAGCAGGCGGGAATGGTTGAAAAAGATGTCGCCAGGATAGGCCTCGCGTCCGGGCGGACGGCGGAGCAGCAGGGACAGCTCGCGGTAAGCAACCGCCTGCTTGGACAGATCGTCGTAAACAATCAGCGAGTGCTGGCCTTTATCGCGGAAATATTCAGCCATCGCGCAGCCGGTCATGGCCGAGACATACTGCATCGGCGCGGGATCCGAGGCGCAGGCGGCAACCACAGTGGTGTACTCCATCGCCCCGTGCCTGCGCAGAGCCTCGACCACCAGCGCAACGGTAGATTTTTTCTGGCCGGTAGCGACATAGACGCAATGCACACCCGTGCCTTTCTGGGCGATGATCGCATCCACGCAAAGCGCGGTCTTACCGATCTGGCGGTCGCCGATGACCAGCTCGCGCTGGCCGCGCCCGACCGGGGTCATCGCGTCAATCGCCTTGTAGCCGGTGTAGCACGGCTCATGCACGCTTTTGCGGGCGATAACACCAGGGGCAACAACCTCCATCTTGCGGGTCAGCTTGGCGTTGAGCGGCCCTTTGCCGTCAATAGGCTGACCAATGCCGTCAACTACGCGGCCTTCCAGCTCCGGCCCGACCGGCACTTCAGCGATTCTGCCAGTACGGCGCACAATGTCGCCCTCTTTAATGTTGCGCACGTCGCCCATGACCGCCACGCCGACGTTGTCCTGCTCAAGGTTGAGAGCCAGCCCCATGATCTTACCAGGAAACTCAAGTAGCTCCATGGCTTGGCAATTTTCCACACCATACACGCGGGCAATACCGTCGCCCACCGAGATAACCGTGCCGGTTTCCTTCAGGTCTATGCCGCTCTTGTAGCCAGCGATCTGATCCTTGATGATCCGGCTGATTTCTGAGGCTTTAATCTGCATCTTGACTATTCTCTCCCCTTGATAGATTCTTTTAATCCATTAAGCTGTGTGCGGATGCTTCCGTCGAGCACCAGATCGCCGACCCTGGCCACCATGCCGCCGATAATTGAGGGATCGACCTGCGTTTCAAGAAGTATCTTATGACCTGTAATTTTCTCCAGCGTGGCCCGAATTTTCGCCAACAGAGCTTTGTCTAATTTGACAGCAGACGTAACCCAGCCGTGGCTGATGTTCTCCTCCCGCTCCATCATTTCCCGCACTTGATCCGCGACTTCCGGCAGCACGGACACCCGCTTTTTCTCCACCAGCAGATGAAGGAAGGCCCCCAGCAAGGAATCCGCGCCTGCTGACTCCGCGATTCCGGTCATAACCTTCAGCCGGATCTCGATCGGATACAAGGGATTAGTTAGCGCGTCAGCGACTCCCAGTTCGGGTTTGACAAAAAGATCGGCAATAGCTCTGAGTGCTTGCGCATAGGTATCTACCGTACCGTGCTCCTTACCCAGGGCAAAGATCGCCCTAGCGTACCGTTTGGCTAAAATGATCTGTTTCATCACTGCGCCGCCCTTGTAAGATACTGTTCAATAATCATAACCTGATCCTTTGGAGTCAAATTTTTCAGGATCAGTTGTTCAGCCATTGCTGCTGCCTGCTCTGCCACTTCATCCTGAAGATTGCTCCGGGCTGCTGCTGCCGCTGCTTCCACCGCAGCCTCAGCTTGCCGCCGGATGTCCCGCGCCGCCGCTTCAGCTTCGGCAAGAATACGGTGCCGCTCCTCTTTGGCCAAGTCTATCGCTCGCTGAACGGTCAGCTCAATTTCTGCCTCCATGCCTTCCAATCGCGCTGAAAATTCCTTGTAGGAACGCTCGGCTTCGTTGCGTTTAGCCTGGAGTTCTTGCAGCTCGGCCTCAATGGCCTTGCGGCGGCTGCCTAAGCCTTCGACAATAGGTTTGCCTGCAAATTTAACCAGCAGAAAGACTAAGGCGGCAAAGTTCAGGGTGCGCCAAAGAAGATCTTTTAATTTTTCGCCAGTAATCATCGGTGCCACATGCCCGCCACCGTGACCTTCTCTGTGCGCAGCCTTAGCACCCGCATGGGCATCATGACCGCCATCAGTCTGATGTGTTTCCTGAACAGCAGCCTGCTCATGACTTGCTGCCCCATGCTCTTCAGCGAGGACCGCTCCTGCTGCTCCAGCGCAGAGCCAAACCGCAGCGAGCAGCGGCAAAATTTTTTTAACTTTCATGCCCGCACGCTCCTTCCCAGAATTTTGGCCGCCATGTCCTGGGCAACGCTGTTGATATCATCTAGCAACTCCCGGCGGGCTACATCAAAACTCGCCCGAATCTCGGCAAGCTGCTGCTCTTTCTCGCTGTCAGCCTCAGCGCGGATGGCGGCAATTTTCTCCGCTCCGACCGTCTCGGCCTCACTTTTCGCTGTATCTAAGGCTTTTTTAGCCTTGATGCTGGCTTCGTGCATTTTTTTGTCCACCAGTGCTTGATGGTCACGGGCCTGCTGCTCGAAATGTTCCACGTCACCGGTCATGGCATCCTTGTTTTCCTGTCGCTTATCCATAATCGCCAGAATAGGCTTATACAGAACCCGGTTCAGGACGACCATCAGCACGATCATATTGATGATGTGGATAAAGACTGTACTGTCGATGGAGATCATATGTAACAGCTCCTAGTGCGCCGAAAAAATCGCAGCCTAACCCGGTGGCTGCTTTGATTAATTTGATTGTCACTTACTACCAAGAAATGCAGGGCTATGTCAAATCTTTTTTACCGATCAGCGGCAAGGGAAGAATACAGCTCGTTTGCCAAGGAATTTGGCTCGACCAGAAAGGAGTTGGAGTCGGCAAAAGAGGAGTGTGGCTTGGCCAAACTGCTTTCCTGCCGAGCCGCAAAGGAGTTTGGCCGACTTCAACTCCTTTCTTAGTCGGCAAGACTCCTTTGCGGCTAACCAGAACTCCTTTGCTACTCGGCCAGACTCCTTTTCTGCCGAGTAGAACTCCTTTCCAACTCGGCAGAACTCCTCTTTTGCCGAGTAGAACTCCTTTGCAAACGAGCAAGAAAGGAATATTAACTGATAGTTACGTTAGAAAAACCGCGACAGAAGAAAACGGTTTGCTCTCCGCTGCAACCTGATTCTTGACTTCTGCAAGAGATCTACTATGGTTTAAGCAGTGGAAAAAGAAAAAAAGGTTCAACTTTTGCAGCCACACGACTATAATGGTCTTATGAATTGTCAACCTCGCTCAAACAGCGGCGCGGCATGACTCCGCTGCGGCTGATCATTCTTGCCGGGCTGATTTATATCGCCTGGCTGCTGCTGCGCCGTCAGCTCCGCGACAAGATTCAGGCGGAACTTTTTCAGCAGCAGCAAGAACAGGAAAAGAACGAGACCGCCGAGGACGTGCTAGTGGAAGATCCGGTCTGCCGTGTACTGATTCCCAAGCGGCAGTCTGTTCGGCTGCGTCATAACGGTGAAACGTATTATTTTTGCAGCGATGCCTGCTGCGATACATTTATTAGCAAGAAGGAAGGAGCACAGCAATGAAATTTTTTATCGACACAGCCAATATCGACGAAATTAAAAAAGGGCTGGATATGGGGATGGTTGATGGCGTGACCACTAATCCCTCTCTCATCTCGAAAGAACAACGTCCGTTCGCCGATATTCTTGCCGATATATGTGCCTTAGTTGATGGGCCGATCAGTGCTGAGGTAATCAGCTTAGATGCTGATGGCATGATAACTGAGGCCCGCGAGCTGGCCAAACTGCACAAAAATATCGTGATTAAAGTGCCAATGACTACAGACGGCCTCAAGGCAGTTAGGCGACTGGCAGCGGAAGGCATTAGAACCAACGTCACCTTGATCTTTTCAGCTGCTCAGGCTTTGCTGGCAGCCAAGGCAGGAGCAGCTTATGTCAGCCCCTTTGTTGGTCGCCTGGACGATATTTCTCAAGATGGCATGACCTTGGTCAGCGACATCATGACTATTTTCCGTAACTATAGTATGAGAACAGAGGTCATTGTTGCCTCAGTGCGCAGCCCTATGCACGTCATCCAGTCCGCACTGATCGGAGCGGATATCGCCACAATCCCCTATAAAGTCATTGCCCAGCTGGCCAAGCATCCGTTAACTGACATCGGCATGGAGCAATTTCTTGCCGATTGGGAGAAACGGCAAAAATAACCGAAGAGAGGCGTTCCGTCCATGCGAACCTGTATATTGTGCTGCATTGTTGCCGTGTCGAGCCTGCTCTCCCACGCGGGACAGGCGCAGGGCGAAATTTGCAAATACACCGATGCGCGGGGTGTGGTGCATTACACCAACGTGCCTGGAGAAAAACGCTGCAAGCCTTTAGATTACGCTATCTTTTCTCAAAAGCAGCCCTTGCCCCGACTTATGATCACCTCTGCGCCTGGCGTGCGCAGCATCGACCGCCGGATGCTCCGCTTTGGCAGACCTGCTCAGGCGCAGCGAAGCAGCTTCGACTATCATATTCAGCAAGCTGCCCGGGTGTATCAAGTTGACCCGATGCTGATTAAAGCGGTCATCAAGACAGAATCTGGCTTTAACCGCTATGCGGTTTCCTCCAAAGGTGCTCAAGGGCTGATGCAACTAATGCCCGGCACTGCTCGGTATCTCAATGTCAATGACCCCTTTGACCCTTGGCAGAATATCTACGGTGGCACTCGCTACCTCCGGGAGATGCTCGACAACTTCAATGGCGATATCAATCTCAGCTTGGCAGCCTACAATGCTGGTCCAAACAGGGTGTTGCGGAGTGGTGGCATGCCCCGGATACCAGAGACAATTGACTATGTGGGTAAGGTAATCCGAGAGTACCGCAGTTACCAAGGTGGCGGCTACTATTCCTATGCACCGCTGAAGAACAGCATCCGAGTGCGGCAGTTAGTGACGGTCAACTGAATGCCAGAGGAATGGAAGCAGCTTTTTTTTTGGACAAGCTGAATCAAAAAGTTGAAACCGTCCTTGCTTTTTTTTCACCTTCTGCGCTATATATATTTACATAGTTTATGTGGTGCGAGTCGGGAGCAGTCTGAAATAGAAAAAATGACGACCTAAACATGGCAAAAAAGGAAATCCCCATAGTCGGCATCGACATCGGCTCCCATGCGGTAAAAATATGCCAGGTGGAGCGAGCTGGCAAGAATGGCTATCAGCTCTTGGCACTGGGAGCTGCCGCTCTTTCCCCAGGTGCGGTTGATGATGGGGTACTTCAAGATACTGAAGACGTATCAGCAGCTATTTCTGAGCTTCTCAAGAATCTAAAAATCAAAAATAAACGGGTGGGTCTTTCCATTTCTGGCTACTCGGTGATCGTCAAAAAGATCAATATAGACATGGAAAGCGAAGAGGCCCTTGAAGAGCGGTTACATCAGGAAGCCGAGCAATACATTCCCTTTGACATTAACGAGGTATATATTGATCATCAGGTGATCAAAGTTGCTAAGAGCGAAACGGAACGTAGCGAGGTCATGCTGGTGGCAGCCAAGAAAGAGGTGGTTGATAGCTATCTGGAGATGCTCCAGGCACTGAAGCTCCTGCCTGTATTGGTCGATGTCGATGGCTTTGCCTTGGAGAACATTTGGAACACCATAGCGGGCAGCGAGAAGAATGTCTGTCTAGTTGATATTGGAGCATCCAAGATGAATATCAACATCATCGCGGGTGGCACCTCGGTGCTGGCGCGGGACGTGGCAACAGGCAGCGACAAGATTAGCCAGGAAATTGCTGACACGCTGGATATCGACTACGAGGTGGCGGAAAAGATCAAACTAGGCCGCCAGCAAGTCAAGGAAGAGGAGATGGAGGCGTTGCACGACATCTTCACTCGCATCTGCACTCGTTGGGTACTAGAGATCAAAAAGGCTATTGATCTGTATGGTAATAATAATCCGGGCAGACCATTGGTCTCTCTCGTCCTCAGCGGTGGTGGTTCGAAAGTCCGAGGACTGCGGGATTATCTGACCAAGGAGACAGGGTTGGAGGTCATCGCTTTCAATCCTTTTGAAGGTATGAAAATCCATAAGAAGATCGACATGGAATACCTCAAGGTGGCGGCTCCTGAAATGTCCATAGCCACTGGGCTGGCTATCCGTCCAGCGGAGTTTTGAGTCATGCTGCGGATCAACCTCCTTCCTGTTAAAAAAATCAAGCAGCGGGCTGAAGCTGGGCTACAGCTCAAGGTCTTTAGTATCGTTTTCGCCGCATTGCTGGCTGTTCTCGTATTTACTCTTCTCTATCTGAACAACCAGGTCAGCGGACTGAATGGTGAGATTGCCGAGCTCGAACAGAAAAAAACAAAACTTGCCGAGATATCGAAGCAGATTGAAGAACTTAAAAAGACTAAAGAAATGATCGAAAAGCAAACAGAGCTTGTGAAGCAGCTTAAAAAGACTGCTGTGCTTACGGCCCATGTCCTGAATGAGGTTGCTAACCTTACGCCTAATGAGCGGATGTGGCTTACTGCTCTTGACCAGAGTGGTGGTACAATGAAATTAACCGGAACAGCCTTGGACAATCAGACTGTGGCAGAATATCTCAAAAAACTTGAAGAATCTAAATATATATCCAATGTGACTTTGACCAGTTCTTCTTTGGCTAAATATGCAGGAAGAAATCTTAAAAAATTTGTTCTTTCCTGTACTGTCGCTATGCCAGACGCACAAGAAAAAGCGGCGGCTTCTGAAGTGCCTCCTGGATCGACCGAAGCTAAAAAATAGGAACTAACAGTCTTGGAAAATTAATTATGGCTTCCGAAAAAATTGCAGCAAAGCTTGATAAATTTATCAATGAAAAGTATATTCCTCTAAATAAGAATATTAAGCTTGGTTTAGCTCTAGGAATACCTGTACTGTTGATAACAGCTTTTTATTTTCTTTTTTTTAGCTCGAAACAAGAGGAAATCGGCACATTACAAAACCAAAAAAATGAGCTGACTAACAAAGTTAACGAAGCTCAAAAGGCAGCAGATAATCTATCCTACCATAAGGAAGAGCTTGAAAGTTCCAAAAAAAAATTTGAAGAAATTTCTATTGTCCTTCCGAAGGAACACGAAATTCCTGACCTCTTGCGTAATATATCCGATATTGGCAAAAGAGCGGGTCTAGACTTTATTGAATTCAAACCAGGCTCCGAGTCTCCAAAGGATTTTTATGCCGAGATACCAATCAGTATTAAAATTAATGGTCCTTATCATAACATGGGATATTTTCTTGGTGAAGTTAGCGGATTAGAACGTCTAGTCACAGTTGACAACATAAAGATGGGTTCTCCAAAAGAAATCGAAGGTGAGATGCTGCTAGATTCTTCATGTAATCTACTTACCTACCGTTTCACTGGCCAAGCCGCAGCTCCGCCTCAAAAATCCAATAATAAGCCTGAAAAGGGAAAAGGGAAATAGGTGGGGTATATGTGGTTTAGCTCTAAAAAATATCTTCTTGTGATAATAACGCTGTTTAGTGCGGAATTATTTTGTAATGAATCAGCTTTGGTAGCTGAAGAAGTCAAGAGCAGTGCAGAAACTGAAGTCAAAAAAGGGGAAGAGGAGAAAAAAGATAAATTTGAATATCAGTTAGATAATCGGCCTGATCCTTTCTATCCTTTTATTTCCAAGGAGGCAGCTCAAAAAAAGGATGATGATGAGATTATAGACGAAGAAAGCGGTGATACACTAACTGGTATGCGTGTTTTTGAACCGGGACAACTCAGGTTAGTCGCAGTTATGGGTACACAGGGAAGCAAGATAGCTATGGCGGAAGATGTTACGGGTAAAGGATATATTTTACGTGAAGGCATGCTTATAGGAAGGCGAGGCCAGATAATGCAAATTCAAGATGGTAAGATTATTATTAAAGAAACTGCAAAAACTAGAGCTGGGCGAGAAATAAACAATGAAGTGATTATGAGTTTAAAGAAGGAAGATGATAAAAAAGGAAAATGATAATTTTGGTCATCAAATTTTCTAATAAGCTGTTGAAAAAATATGTTTGATATGCGCATCATTTTAGTAGGATATTTTTTATTGACGATTTTATCGTTGAGTGCAAGACATATTCAAGCAGAAGTAGCTAAGAAGACTGACCAAGTGTACAAACCGACTATGTATATTTATCAGTTAGATGGTCGATCTGATCCCTTTCTACCTTTCCTTTCTCAAAAAAAGACCGGGGGGCCGCCTGAGTTTATAGTTGAACCAGCAAAAGATAGAGGAAAGGGTTGGTTAAGGATTGAACCAGGACAGCTCAAATTGGCGGCAGTGATTTTTGCTCAGGGTGGATGGCGGGCTGTGGCCGAAGATGTCAGTGGACAAGGATATTTTTTGTATGAGGGTATGCCATTAGGTAACTATGGAATTGTCAAAAAGATCGAAAACGGTCGGGTGATAGTCGAAGAAGTTTACCAAACCTCGTCTGGAAGACTTATTACTAAGGAAATCGTTATGCGCCTGAAAAAAGAGGGGGAATAATAAAATGTCGTATCGTATTCCGCCAGTTTCTGAGAAAAGTACCCCTGGATTCAGCTGCATCTATTGTTTATTCACTGCGATAACAGTCACCGGATTGTTGTTGGTCTTCTATATGCCGCCTGCTGGTGCGCAGGAGACTGGAGTAGCAGCTCAAGCATCACAACCGCAAGATGTTCCTAAAGAAGAAAGCAAACCTACTACAGCGGAAAAAAATAGTATCGTCAAAATTACTGCGCAGCGAACAGAAAAAAAATTGGAGATCACCATCCTCTGCGCAAGATCGCCGAAACCGGAGCCAAATATATATAAGTTGCCTCCTCAGGCCATTATTGTTGATATCGCGGATGCGGAGATGCAGGAATCTGTAGATTCGAGTTCGCTAGCAGCCTTTAAGGTAACCCTTAACGACAGCGCGAAGGCGAGCGACACGTTACGTCTGGAATTCAATCTACCTGAACCATATACTTCCTATACCGCCAGCCTGAAGGATAACAGTATAATTCTATTAATTGAGAATTTTTTCAAAGACGAATCCGTAGCTCCGGCTGCTGTAGATTCGGCACCACTGTCTGTTCCGTCGGCTGCTGCCGTTACTGCGGGTAAAGAGGATGTTAAAAAAAGTGCACCGGCAACCCCAGGCAGTGAATCCGTTGACGCTCATCTGCCAACCGTAAATCCGGCCATTAAAAGTCCTGGCAGCAACAAGAATGTCTCCGTACCGACGACAGAAGCTACTCCTCCTGTTTTGACTTCTCTTGGAGGAATGAACAGCCAGCCAATCACGGTTGATTTTTACAAAGTTGATCTACACAATGTTTTCCGTCTGCTCGGTGAAATCAGCGGTTATAACATTATTGTTGCTGAAGGTGTCTCCGGCACGCTGACGTTGGCCCTGCATGAAGTACCGTGGGATTTTGTTTTAGACATCATCATAAATCTGAAAGATCTGGCCAAAGAGCAACGGCATAACACTATTGTTATTTACCCGAAAGATAAAGAGTTTGTCTGGCCCACTAAGGCGGCAGACATCAACATTGATCCTGGCATGGCAGCAGGGAAGAATCCCGATGGAACTATCACCATCAGACCTGACGAACAGCACCAGCAGCCAGAAGTTACTGAAGCTAAAAAAATCGTTGCCCAAGCGGTTAAGGTGGAAAAGGAAGGCAATTTAGAAGCTGCTATCCATCTGTATGAAAAGGCTTTAGATATTTGGCCGGACAAGGTAGAGAAGAAAGAGAAAAGCAAGCTGGCTAATAAAATAGCCTCGATCTATCTTGCCGGACTCAATCAGAACGCCAAGGCAGTCTATTATGCCAAAAAGGCACTTACTGTGGATAAGAAAAACAATAGTGCCGCACTTAATGCAGCCATTGGGCATGCCAATATGGAGGAAAGTAGTCAGGCGCAGCAGTATTTTGATCAGAGCATCAGTATTGGTAAGCCGAGCCGAGAAGCACTGTTTAATTATGCCGTGTTCAGCGAGCGACAAAAGCAGTATGATGCTGCTCTACGGTTGCTAGATAAATATAGTGAGTTGTATGGTGAAGATTTAGACTCAATGGTATCCCGCGCTCGGATACTAGATCAGCAGGGGCTGAAGAATGATGCAGACAAAGTGTATACAGCAATTCTTCATGCTGGCTTCAGCGTTCCGCAGGATTTAAGAGCGTTCATATTGAATAGAACCCGATCCAATTAACCAATCTCAGGAAAACTGGAATGAAAAACCATATACATCTGCTGCCTAGCTGTCTTGCGGCAGCTCTTCCGCTGTTTTTGTTTTGTTCCTGTGTGGAAAACAAGAAATTTGAACCGCCAAAGGCGGCAGCAGCTTTAGAAACAGCTCAACAGCATCGTACAGTGGTTGAACCGTCCTTGTTGCCAAACCGTTTCCAGCAGACAGGTTATATGATTCGCGAGGAGAGTACAGATTCCTCATCTGGAGGTAGCAATGCTGCTGGGCTGGACGGACTCCAGTTGAAAGTCGGTGCTAATATTTCGACCAACGAGCCAATCCCACTGCGAGAGGCGATGAAAGCTATCGCCAAAACTAAAAACATGAGCCTAAGCTGGGCACCAGATGTAGATCAAGAATTGTTGGTAGATATAGGTATTACGGCCAATGACAATTTTTATGAAGCTATTGACAATATTCTTCGTCAGCTAGACTATTTCCATGAAATGGAAGGCTCAACGATTGTTGTTAAGTACCGTGAAACAAAAAAATATCATATTGCTATGCCATTTGTTAGACAGTATTATGATTCGTTTACTGGTTCTACAAGTGGATCTCTTCAAAACAAACCTTGGGAGAATAAATTCGATCAGTGGGAGATTATCCAAAATAATATTGACAAGATTGTAGCAACTTGGAGTTCTACGGCTGCGACTCCTGCTGCTGCCCCTGAAGCGCAGCCTGCTCCTCAACCAGGAGCTGAGGGAAAAGCTGAGGCTGGAAAAACGGCTGAGGATAAAACAGCCGTTGCGTCCCGTCGGGTTTCATCGACTGATTCAACTTATACAATCGACAAGCCAGTTGGCTTGATTACCGTAAATGCACCTAAATCTCTACAAAATAAAATTAAAAATTATCTAGAGAATCTAGAAAAGGAACTCTATAAGCAGATCATTATTGAGGCAAAAATTATTGAAGTGCAGTTGAATGATAGCTCTTCTCTTGGCATAAATTGGAATATGCTATTAGAAAAAATAAGCTTTCATGGCCTTGGTTATTCCAAGTCGAAGTCAACTACGAGGGAGAATAGCGATGATAAGACAACAACATCCTCCGTATCATATGATGATGTAACTACAGATGACCGTCTAGACTCATCATACAATGAGAACAAGACGCTGGGGGCTAGAACTCTGAAGGATTCTAAGTCGAAGAAAGATGGACGTTTAAAAGATAACACAAGCACTTTTGTCACCGGGGATGGTAAAAATCTTGATAATCTCACCAACCACACAACAGAGAATATATCTGGGACATCTTCAGCGGGCGAGTTAACTACGAACACACTTAGTGATGATATCAGTTCTAAATCAGTGGCCCGCAGTATTACTGATGCGCTGTCTATGGGAACCACAGCTGCAACCTTCATCGGTAGCGGCGGGACAATGGCGGAAAGCATCGCTACAGGAGTTACCTTAGAAGGGTTTAATTTCACTTCGTTCATCAAAGCTTTGCAGGAACAAGGGCAGACTTCCATTCTTTCTAATCCCAAGATCAGTGTACTGAATGGACAACCTGCGTTAATTAAAGTTGGCAAAGATATAACCTACATCAGTGCCCTAGAATCAAAAAGAGCTGAGGGGGGTGGCATTGATTATACTGTCAAAACATCAACTTTACTGTCTGGAATAGGCATGGCATTGTCAGCTGTTGCGCGAGATAATAATGAAATAGTTATGAACTTATCACCAGTCACATCTGAACTCGTTGGAGAAACGATTTTTTATGAGACCGTGGGTTTCGCAGGGAAAATAGGTCTTCCGGTAATCAATAAACGGGAGATGAATACATGGGTCAAGGTTAAAGATGGCTCCATGCTGGTAGTCGGCGGGCTGATCAGCGAAGTGGAATCCAAAGATGGCAGTTATCTCCCTGGTGCTAAGGATGTTCCTTACTTGAAATATTTATTTGGTTATGAAGAGAAAAAGAAAACAAAGCGTGAACTGATCATGCTACTGAGACCGCGCATAATTAATTAGGCAGAATAAGGAGCAACCATGAGCCTGCTGAAATTTGTATCCGTGGGGATACTACTGACAGGGCTGCTGGCCGGGTGTGGTCAAACCACTGTCGAGACCGTGATGACCCCGGATGAATATTCGGACAACAGCGGCAAAGGAAGGACGGCGGTTATTCTGCCTTTTGCAGACTATAGTGAGGGCGACAGTGTCGCTTCAGCCTTTCGTCGTCACCTGCTGATTACTGAATCCCTGACGAACAGCTTGGTCAGTAGAGGTTTCGGTGCGCCGGTACCGGAGGATGTGTTTCAGTACTTAGTTGAGCAGAAAATCATCAATGTGGCTTCTTATAGCGAAAGCGGTCACCATGCCGCCTCATCGCTTGCCGAAGAGCTAGAGGACCCAGATTGGTCTGAAGTGATGCAGGGTAAGCTTAAAGGCTATATGAAGCTTGAGCAGGCCCAGCTGGCTTCTGGCAAAAATGCTGCTGACGGTCCTGGTACACATGGCCTGACCGATCAGGAGATAGTCAAGGTTGGACGTAGGTTCGGAGCCGACTACATCATCCGAGGCAGGATACTGGAATTCAGAACCCGTCAAGAGCATACGTGGGATCCACGCAAACGAGGCCTTATTCCCTTTGTCACGGGTACGACCAGCCGCATGGCCTTTGGGTTTGCTGACTCAACCCAGTACGACAACATTGGTAATGTAGTTGCAGGAGCTACCTGGGGAGGAATTATCGGCAGTAATGCAAATGGCCCCTGGGATCCTGATAGTGCGCATGGCTTCTTCGGTATAAGCAGCGGTGCAGATGCTAATACCATTGCCTGGTCGGTTCTAGGTGGGCAAGCCGGACAGATGGCCAATCATGGGGGTCGGACTGATCAGGCAGTAGTACGGCTCCGCATCTGGATACAGAATGCCTACGATGCCCAGGTAGTCTGGACTAATCAGATTGAGGTGCGCGTTGCCCCGGAATCTGTATTAGCAGATAACCAATATGATGATCTCTTTGATCAGGCAATTAGAAAAGCAACCAGCTCGCTGATGAATGATTTCGTCCAGACCGGTTTAAATAAGCCGTAGCTCTGGCTGGAGTGATGACGCGCAATCCCGGACAGTGATCCTGTCCGGGATTTTTTATTGTTCAGGCTTGCTTCTGTTGGGAACGCTCGTAGAGCGCAACAAAGTTAATCGGCTCCATCAGGAAAGGCATGAAGCCGCCGTCCACAGCCAGCTGGGAGGCGATCTGGCGGGTAAAAGGGAAAAGCATGAGAGGGCAGTCAACTGCCAGCACCCTTGGCACATGCTCTGCTGGAATGTTTTTCAGCAGGAACACCGCTGCATGTTCCAACTCAATCACAAACATAACCGCATCGTTGGCCTTCTGATTCATCACTTTAGCGGTGACGGCAATCGAAACCTCATAGTGGTCATCTTCCACATTGCGGTGGTTGAGACGCAGGTTGAAATCTACCTTCGCTTCCTGCTCCTGTGGCAGAAAGACCTGGGGAGCATGGGGATTCTCAAAGGACAAATCCTTGATGTACATCTTCTGCATCCTGAACACTGGCAGTTCCTGATGGTTGACCTTGTTCTCCTCTGTCATGTGCGCTTCGCCTCTGGTTAAGATTCTTCTGAGAAAACCGTATTGCTTCTACGGCCCTAATTAACCATTGACCGCAGCCGAACTCAACATCTTTTTTCTTTCCGATTCCAGTTCTAGTCCACCCGCACATCCAAAATATCTACCAACCGACCTGTGTAGGCATTCCGCACCAGTTGTACCAACCCAGCATAGTTATCCACCTTAATTTCTAGGTTAATCACCTTAGAGCCGTCAAAGCTGCTGAGGGCATACGTACCATTCGCTGTAATCGATACCACCTGGCCTGCTTTACCGTTTTCGGTCATGTCAATAAGACTGAAGAGTAGGTGCTCTTCCGGGAGCTGCACGACGGCTTGAATCCGTATCATTTCATCGGCACTAGCTCCGCCGCCAATCACCGTGACGTAGGCAGTGTCTGCATTACCGGTGAGGATACCAACAGGCGGCGGTGCAGGATGGCCGAAGCCCGTCAACGTCAGAGGCGTGCGCAGATGGCGGCGGTAAGTGCCGGTGCGCGGCGTGCCATGCTCGGTGTAGTGGGTACTGACTGAGACTGTGTACTCATTGTTCCACGGATGGGCCTGCGCCGGGATGTCCGGCACCAGCCGGATGGAGGTATTTGAAATCATGGCGTATTGGTTCTGCACTGCCCTCCCGCTCTGTGTGCCCTCGATCACGCATTCGCCGCTCTCATCGGTTTCATCAAAGAAGAGATTTGAGCCGGTTAACTTTAAGATTCCCTTGGCAAACAGCACGTCACTGAGCTTGAGACGGTTGTCCTCGGCAGAGGCGATCACCGGCACCTTCTCGGCCAGCGGTCGCTTTTCCAGCTTGGCCGGTTGCCGCACCTCGTTAATAAAAGGCTTAGAGGCATAGATGCGCACCTTGAGTATATCAGCATCATCTGGCAGCAAGTCGTCAGGGCTATCCAATTTGGCGGTCAGGGAGGTGCTGTAGGTGATGGCATCCTCCTCTGTCACTTGATGGCCGTTACTCAGGTGTCTGGCAATGAGCTTGTTCCGCGTGACCAAGACCAGGCGGGCCACATCTGGGCTGATGATATCCAGCTCCGCCGCAATCTCGGCGGCCAGCTCATCGTAACCGACTACGTTTCTTGGCAGGACGCGGGCGCGGTAGGACTGGGGCGTGGTGAGGGCGTTAACTTCGGGCCGCCATTGAATGGTTGCCATGATCGTTCTCCATTGGAAAGGGAAAAGGAGGGGTAGAACAAACAGGATATGCTAAATCCTCTTTAAGACGCGCTTCCTATAACAATGCTTGCCATGCCTACTTAGGAGGCTTGCCAAGGAAATGGTTCAACATCTTTGTATTCTTTCTTGTATTCAAGAAATTCGTCGCTGTCCAAAATATACCATTCATCATATGGATAACGACGAAAAAATTCTCCAATCCGTTCTCGAAAGTGTTCGTCCGCAGTGTCGTTGAGTCGTCCACGGCGAAATAAACGCAGATTTTCTAAATCTTCACGCGGTACACGAAGTGTAACCAAAAAGTCAACTCCCATCTTTTTAGAAAATCCCAGTTGCTCATTTGGAGGGAGATAGAACCATTTCTGGTTAATCCGTGCATGTTGAGTAAGGATGCTTTTCCATCCCTTGGCAGATGCTGTATCCTTACTCTTCCGTTCAATTTCCCGAAACTCTCGAATCTCACACAGCGTTATGTCCGGGCTTCGTATCGCGTCGCAGTCCTGAGTGGCAACAATAGCAGCAACTGGCCTAACCGGAACAATGATTTTAACTGGGCCCTGATTCGCCAATTCTTCCCAGTTGGTAACTCGATCACCATCTTCATCGGCCACTAAAACTTCTTTGAGAGAAAGGTCGATTCTGGGAATACCAATGAAGATATCTCCTTGGCGAATCGGAGCGGTTGGGTCAGGGAAATCGTAGATCATAATTCATCTCCCCATTGAATGCCTCGACTTGCCTCCCATTCAGCAAATTCAATACGCTTTCTTTCAGCCTCTTTAAGAATCTTTTCTGCTATCCGAAGTGCTTCGGCACGAGAAATTCTCCTGCCAATCATTCCTTCAAAAACTAAAGCAACAGTTGCTGTATCGCGCCTCCTTTTCTCAAAGAACCAAATATCAGGAGTTGCGGTAGAAGGCGAGACGGCTATCGCAAGGATTATTCCAACTTTTGCAATAGCTGATGTTATGGTTCCAGCAATCATCGATTCAAGGCCGCTGCCGATGTTTTCTCTCTGCAAATCAAGTGCAGAAAGATATACACTTTCTGTGCCGGTTTGGAGATCAACAGTGGCAATGCAGTTATTCACCTGAGAACCTCCTTTCCAAATCACCATGAATCAACTTGAAGAACCAGTCTTCAGCGAGATCGTGAGCCTTGTCAATCCAGTCAGAGAATCCATCTGGAATTTGCGGCATCTGTTCTCCTGATGCCTGCACCAATGTCTCAAAAACCAACACTGGTTTATTTCCGCGCTTGCCAAGCGCAAATCGTAACGTCAGCAGGCCACCGTGCTCATCACAGGGAAAAGATGCCTGCCAATTAAAAACAACAGGATCGGCCTTTACAGTTTTTTCTGCAAACAAAACCTCTGGAAGCTGAATGACAGTTCCCATCTTGTTCTGGAGAAAAGAAAAAACATTTTTTTCCTCCTCATTCAATTCCACGGCATTGATATAGCGCAAGATCAATTCCTGAATCTTGAAATTTTGCTTGGCTGGATGCGCGTCATGGAGATAGTTCACTGCGGTTTCGCAGTGAACTTTGAAGTCAGGCCAAGTATATGTATCGGTTTCGTTCACCGTCATAATTCCTGGTCCAATCTGAATCAGAGGCCATGATTTTTCTTTGATTCTGAATCGATGCTGCACCATATGCGCTATCATCTCATCTGGAATCTGAGCTGTTTGAAGCGGCTCATAGAATGGATAACTTTTCTCCACTCTCTCTGAGAAACGACCAAGCAGCAGCCTGTAATGATGCCCTGCATCGCTTCCTTGAACTGCTTGCAGCGAAAGCCCCCATTTAAGTTCGAGGATTGCCTCAACCAGCGGTTTGTTTTTCAGGTTTTTTTTGAGCATCGCATCCCCCATGATCTATGCAGTTCAATAGATGTTGCCTTCCATTGCATGAACGCAATGAAACCATCTGAAGCTAAAAAGACTATGTCTGTCTCTCTCAACCACCCTAAAACGCAGCCCTCCCTTTGTCAAGAAGTTTACAGCTAGCTCCAACCAAAAATTGCCTCTTTCAACCCACCAGCATAGGCCCCGGCAACCTGCCAGGTTAGGTTTTGCAAACCTATTACGCAAGGAGGCAATCTCCTACATTAATAGGAGGGAGGTTCCTATTAGGGTAGGTTTGAGAAAACGCCAAGGGTGGAGTTGAAAAGGCAGCTACGATGCCGCTGAGAGAGAAGGGCGATTGCGGTTACGCAGGACTACAAAGTCACTTTAACCTGGAACTAGCTTGGGCACTTAAAGCGTAAAACAAGCGGCATGAGGGAAGACTTAAAAGGTTATTGGCATAGTCTCGGCTATGCTCTGTCTTAAGGTATTTGTTACCGGATATGCTTTCTGCAACATGGACCAAGACTGTTCTACTCGCACTCCCAAGATAACATCGCCATTTTCCTGAAGCTATATTTTTAATGACTATTTGTTGATTGTATTCTGAATACGTACCATTCTCCGCCCTCATCCCAAGGTGGGTGATTCGTTCATGGTGGTTATCACTGTCTGATTTATTAACACAGACTACATGGTAAATTTTTACACTATACATAAGCTTTCTCCTTTGAAGATGCGTTGTCTTTATCGCCTTTCTTATGAGGAATGCCATCTTAACTCTCAGAGGTGCATTTGCTTAACCAACCATAAAACCGAGCAAGACCTTTGTCAAGAAAAATGGAATTACTTCCGATTCTTGGCCTATTTCCCCTCGTAACCCTCATTGCTTCCACCAACGTATCAGGTTGGGTTCTGCAAACCCATGAGGCAAGGAGGCAATCTCCTACCCTAATAGGAGGGTGACTCCTATTAAGGTAGAAGGGAGGTTCCTATTAGGGTAGGAGTTCAGCTCCTATTAGGGTAGGTCTTAAAAGGGCAGCACGATGGCTGCCTAGCGGGAAGGGAAATTGCCGGTACGGGCAGAGCAGGGAAGGGGAGCCTTGGCTATTTTTGTTTGAACTCCCGCCAATGCCGCCTTTTGCCGTTGATGTGCCGGTAGAAGTCAAGGCCTAGCCGCCGGAGTATGATCGGTGGCCAGATACCCATTTCCAGCATGGCCGGATTCTGGCGCATCTTGACAAAGTTCCGCCATCGCTGGAGCAGAGACAGCTTGGTCTGCGTGCGGAAGTCAGTATATTCAAACACGCCAAAGTTCTCTAAATGATACAGGCTTTCAAAGAAGTTAACCTCTTTGCGCGTAGGCGTAAAGACCATGCGCGCGTGCCGGCGAGCAAACCACTCGGCATCTGGGGCTACGCAGCCTGCTCGTAACAGGGCACGATTGAGCCGCTTTGCCTCTTGGTAAACCTGCTCCTGAATAGGACGGATCTTGGCTTCAAACAGGGCGCGTTCTTCCGGCATATCCAGGGCCGTGATCAGCAGCGGATCAGGTTTGATCGGGATGCGTTGCCGGATTTCTCGGCGGTGATCATTTTGGAGGCAGGCAAACTCCTCGGTTGTAAAATAGCCATCAGCACTGCCGTGCGAAGCACCGAGCATCATCTCAAAGAGCGAGCGGTTGTTGTTATAGACGTTGAAATAGGGCAGATGCGGACAAGAGCTGTCAAAAAGTAAGCCCTGCTTGCGGTTGCCTTCTTGTTGCGGCGCAGCAGTTAAGTGGCCGACGTAGAAGCCCTGTACTGGTACGCACTGACTGAGAATATGGCGAAGATTGTCCTGGATAGTCCCTTTCCAACCCACATCGACAATGGTTATGCCATCTTCGAGGTTCTCCGCCTCAAAGGAGTTCAGATACAGGATGAAGTTGCGCCGCTGACTAGTTCGCCGGGTCTCATAGACCTTCCTGAAACGGGGAGAGTCAAGCAGCTGGCGGAAAACCGGCTGCGTAGAAAGGCGGGGCAGGCGAGTCTGGAAATCTATCCCCGCCTCAGCGCAGATTGCGGTTGCTTCTCTTTCCTCAATGTTGAGACTGAGCAGGAAGTCACGCGGCGAGATGTCTCGATACTGGTAGAAGAGGCGGATAAAGTCTTCCTCAGACAAGGGATTGAGCGAGGCCAGGAAGGTGGCTTTCCGCGAGACCATCAGATAATGACTGCGAATCAAGAGGCCGCCAAACAGCTCTGCATGGAGCAAATCAAACAGCTTCTTCAGAAACTCTCCCTCTTTAGAAAAGAAGAAGACATCGCGGATCTGCCGCTGCTGCAATTCGAGAAGCAGCTTCCAGGTAAAGTACCAAAGACTGGTGCCGATTTCCTTGAACAAGCCTGACTGGGCTGCTGCTTCGTTGAAGAGTCGCTGCACCCTATCTGGTGCATCCATTTGCTCAGGCTGCCACTTGGCATAATAGTCTTGCTGCTGCGGATTACGCAGGTGAATACAGGGCATCCCTTTTTCCTTGGCCCGCAAGACATCTGAATGAGGGTTGTCACCAATCATGAGTAATTGTTTGGCGTTGAGATTTAAATCGCGGCAGACTTTCCAGTATAATCGGCCTGAACTCTTAGCTATGCCGTAGTCGGCAGAGATATACATACGGTCGAACTGGCCAAGCAGGCCTAGGTTCTCCAGCATTTGCTTAAAGGAACGACGCGGCAAGTAGAAATCCGAGACCAGGACTGTGCTCAAACCTTGCTGTTTCAACCAGGCCAAGACCTTGATCGTGTCGCTACAAGGCTGCTGCACAGCCATTTCCACTGCGGTCTCAATGGCTATAATGCTCTCGCAAAACTGCTCCACATGCCGCAGCGGTTCAAGATTGCCCAATATCTCCCGCAGTCGCAGGCGGTAGATCGGGGCAAAGCCAGGGAGATAGAATTCCAGCTCCCCGCCCGATGCAGCATTCTGTTCACACAGCTCACGTTCCAGCTGCTGACGAAGGGCGTAGAGCTGTTCCGGCGATAATCGGCGACCAAGAAGAAGGCTGTGCAGTCGGGCTGCCAATTGCTTGGTGTACTCTGGCTGGATCTCACGAACAGCCAGGGTGTCAAAGTAGTCAAAGCAGAAGAACTTAACCCCTGCCTCAGCCTGCCGCTGGAGGAGTTTACAGATACGGCTAGGAGAGTCTTTGCCAATCGTCCAAGTTGGGATGGTGCTGGGTAAAAGCTGCATGGGCAATCTGGTATTTTTTGCAAAGGTGACTGGTTCGGAGCAGCGGTTCATTATACCGTCTCAGTCTGGAGATTGCTATTGACTCGAAGGGAAAGGCTAGGGGGGCGAAGAGAATTCTTTTAGCTCTTGTTTGGTGATTTTGGGTGATTTTCAGTTGACATATTTTGCCAGCGCAGTAAAGAGAAGAAGCGATTATCCTTGCTAAACCGTTTAGCAGCGACAACGATCTAGGCTGTCAGGGGTGGATTGGGGAACAAACATCTGAGGCAGGATATTATAGGAAGAGAAGTAATGGAGAACATCAAATCCTTATGCAGTAAATGCAGGAATACGACAAATCATGCTGTGCTGGCGCAGCATAGACTGATTAGAGATTCTAGCGATGGCGAGATTCAGTGGCGTGGAACCTACCAAATCATCCAGTGTCTTGGCTGCGATGACATTGTTTTCCGATGTGCCTCGATGTTCACAGAGGATCATGATCCCAGCACTGGTCAACCCATAGAATCTGTCCAGCTCTATCCTGATCCTGCGGTTGGTCGGCAACCGATGAACGGGCATGAAGCCTTTCCCTTGAAGATCGCCCGCATTTATATGGAGACCCTTAATGCGGTAAACAATCAGACCCCGATACTTGCCGCCATAGGACTAAGGATTCTTATTGAATCGATCTGTCTTGAGCAAAAGACAAAGGCGGACAAGCTAACGGAGGGCATTGATGAGCTGGTAGAAATGGGGCTGCTCTCTAAGAAACAGGCTGAGTTCCTGCATATACACCGCTTTATGGGCAACCAGGCAGCATCAGAGGTCGTGGCTCCCAAACCGCAATCTCTGATCGCGGCCTTGGATATTGCCGAGAATCTGCTGAAAACGGTGTACATCCTGCCGGATATGACTCAGATGCTGAAACGATCCTGAGTACCAAGAGGCCAGGCAGCAGCCAAGCTCCTGACCTCTTCTGCTGACCTCTTAGGCACTTTTAGGGGAATATGAGCTACGGTTGCAGCTTGGCGCGAATTGCCGCCAATACCTCGCGGGCTGCTTTCAGATCAGGGTGTTCCATCTGCTCCATTAGCTCCACAGCCCTACTGATGTATGGCTCGGCCTTGGCCAGCTCTCCTTGTTTTGCGTAAAGCAGACCTATCTTTCCGCTAGCATCTGCCTCACCAGCTTTGTCGCCAATCTCCTTAGCTATTGCCAGAGCTTGTTCATACTGTTTCAGTGCGGCGGTGCAATCTCCTTTGTCCTCATAAATCATGCCCATATTGTTCAGGGTTCTACCCTCGTTTCGTCGGTCGCCGATTTGGTGTTTGATCGCCATGCTCTGTTCTAAATGCTCTAAGGCAGCATCGTGCTTATCTTGGGCATAATAAACCGCGCTGATGTTGTTCAGATACGTGCTTTCTCCCTGCTTATCCTTGATCTCTCGGCTGACAGCCAAAGCCTGCTCATAGTATTTCAGGGCAGCAGCATGATCACCCTGCACATCGTAAATCGCGCCGATATTGCTCAGAGTTCGGCCTTTGCCTTCCTTGTGGTTTATCTCTCTCCACAGTACCAAGCTTTGTTCCAGATACGTTAATGCCTTCGGATAATCGCCCTTGGCATGATAGATTTGGCTGATATTGTTCAGTGCTATACCTATCCCTTCGTTGTCGCCAATTTCTTGGCATATTGGTAAACTCTGCTCCAAATAGTCCAAGGCCTTGCTGTACTCACCCTGCGCATCGTAAATCTGACTGATGTTATTCAGTGACCTGGCTTCTTCCTTTCGGGCACCAATTTCACGCTCAATAGATAAACCCTGCTCAAATAAACGCAGAGCCTCCGCATAGTGGGCGATACGATAAAGGTTTTCTCCTGCCGAACCAAGATAGTCTACTCGTTCCCGCTTATGTCCTTCAGGTAAGGCCGCAGCAGCCTCTTGGTAATATTCGGCAGCCTTCTCATAATGATATTGCATTTCTTGCAACTTGGCTTGTTCCACACAGCTTTGCGCTTCAGAAAGCTGCCGCTTTTCCAGTGCGGCCTGCTGTTCAGCCAGGCTTGCTTTCAGCGTGGCAACAGCGGCCCGGTCGCGCTCCTTCGCCTGATTGAGCAGCTCATCCGCCCTGTCATATTCGCCGTTCTCAATCGCTTGCTTGGCCTGATCTTTCAGTGCTTGCACCTGCGGATCATCGGACGTGACGGCCTCAAAGCGCAGCAGCAATTCCTTATAGCGGAAGGCTATTTCCCGCAGCTTGCTGGCCAGCTCCCATGACGGCACCTTTTCTTGTTCCAGTATTTTGAAGAAGCTCGTAAGGGCGGAGTCGGTAACGCCAAGGTCACGCACATACTGCGCAAACAGCTCCGGCGGAATGCCGTAGTTATTGACCTGCTTGCCAATGGCATTCTGGCCCTGCGCAATGTTCTGTTCACCGCCACCGCTGTGGAACTGATCGCCCATGCTCTGCCCTCCTTGCGGATAAGTCGCTGCTGCCGTCGCTTTCAAACTGGGTTACTAAACCCAGCTGCAATTCATCGAGCGTAGAATTCCAAAAAGGATGAGTAACCTTTTTCGATTTCATCGCCCGATGAATTCCTCCTGGGTTACTAAACCTTTTTCATCAGCCTTACACGGCAAGCCTGAAGCCAATACTGCTGCCGTTGTACTCTGCATAATAGCGGTCGCGGCTGGCTGAACGGACATATCCAGCTGTGCAAACCCAGGAACCGCCTTTGACCACGCGCAGGTTGCGGCTGCCCTGCGCTTGCGGATCAATGACGCTCGTGTTTCCCAGATCATCCTGCCAACTATCCTGGCACCATTCCCAAACATTACCGTGCATCTCGTATAATCCCCAGGCATTAGCAGGCAGGCTTTTTACCTCTATCGTCTGTCTGCGACAAAGCCCTCCCTCTTCCTCCGCAGCGTTGTAATTGACCTGCTCAGTCGTGATTTCCTCGCCAAACGAGAAAGGCGTTACGCTTCCGGCCCGACAGGCGTATTCCCATTCCGCTTCTGTGGGTAGGCGCGCACTTAGACCGGGAATGAGCGCGTTCAAGCGTCGGAGAAACTGCTGCGCATTCAGCCAACTTACCCGCTCAACTGGCTGCTGGAGTCCAGCAAAGCCGCTAGGATTGTTCTTCATGACTGCCTGCCAGAGTTCTTGGGAGACGACTGTCTCGGCCAGCCAAAAGCCCTTACTCAGGATCACCTCATGCTGGGTTTCTTTACCTGGCAGAACATAGCCTGCCGATTCTTCCGCTGGCGCACCCATGAAGAAGCTGCCTGGCCTTATCCAACGGAAGAGCTGACGGATGCCGTTGAGACTGAGGGTCAACCAAAGACCGTAGGCATCCTCGCCCCAGCTTGAGGCCCAGGAAGGAGGGAACGAAACAGGCGCGACAGAACGACGGAGCATGGTTATTTTCTGCCAAAGAGCCAGCGGAGAAAGGAAGGAGATGGCGTAGGCTCTGGCACAAGAGCAGGGGCAGCTGCCTTGTCTTGGTCTGGCACTAGCTCGTTATCGCGGGCAATGCGGAAACCAATCCGGTCATTGCGGAACTCCGCAGCAAAACGGCCCCGCACTGCCGAACGTACTCCCTTGCCGCTGAGAAACCAGGAACCACCGCGCACCACACGGAATTCGCTGCTCTCTAAGCCTTGGGGATCAAGAGCCGCATCATAGCCCAAATCCTCCTGCCACCAGTCCTGGCACCATTCCCAGAGATTACCGTGCATCTCGTAAAGCCCCCAAGGGTTAGCAGGCAAGCTACCAACCGCAACCGTCTGCCTGCGGCATTGGCCTTTCTGTTTGCTCTGATAAGGATAGTTGCCGTTGTAATTCACCTGTTCCGGCGTGATCTGTTTGCCAAAGGCAAAAGGCGTGGTAGTTCCTGCCCGACAGGCGTATTCCCATTCAGCTTCGGTGGGGAGACGGGCAGCCAAACCTGGAACCATGGCATTAAGCCGCTCAAGAAAGACCTGCGTATCGTGCCAGCTCACGTTTTCAACGGGCAGTGCTCGGCCCTGAAAGCGAGAGGGATTGCTGTGCATGACAAACTGCCACAGCTCTTGGCTTACGGTGGTGTCAGCCAACCAGAAGCCCTTGGTCAATCGTACTTCATGCTGGGTCTCTTTACCCCAGGCTTCCCGCTCTGGCTCATCCAGCGGTGAACCCATCAGGAAACGACCTGGTTCTAGCCAGCGGAACCGTTGCATCACTCTGCCATAAAAGCCTATGTAGGCAGAGAGGCCAAAGCGATCCGTACTGACCGGGCCGTGGCTACTACTCCAACAGCCTACACCGCCAGTCACCGGCACCTGCCAGCAAAGGCGGTATCCTTTGCCCAGCCAAGGGATCTCGACAAAGAGATCTCGGCTATTGCGACCGATTAGGGATGCCCAGAGCGGTCGAGTGCAGGTTGTAAGGTGGAGCCGTTCTGTTCGGGTTTGCAGCCAGAACTGTTCCAGATCCAGACTGCTTAAGGTACAGAGCGGCAGGCGAGTCTGGACGGGTGCGGTTTCGGTTCGTCCTTGTCGATGGAGGAGGATAATGTCGCTGGTCAGGTCCAAGCCAGCGATCCGGCTGCCCTTGAGCAGGCAGATGCCGCGTTCTGGGCTGTTGACGAGAAAGATGTCCTCACCTTCTTGAATCAGCAGCCATTCAGCAGGCGGCAGTGGCTCTTGAACAACTGTCAGTACCACTTCAGGTCGGTATTCAGGCGGAATCACCATGCCTTGCCGGAGGCTATCTCGATGCACAATGCCATACAGCAAGGCTGCACTGTGGTGTTGTCTGCGGAACTGCTCTGGCAGTAGCTCTAAAATCTGGTGAGCATAGTCGAGGAGTTCAGCGTCCTTGCGGCGGTCAAACCAGGTACGGACAAGACGAAGTATGAAGTGTTCCAGCCAATCAGCCTGACTGCGGTCAGTAAGTTGGCCAGCTCGAAGTAATTCCAAGGCGAGAGCAGCAGGAGGATGGCTGGTTTGCCGATCAGATTCACTACCCATCGCCGCAAAGCGTCGAGGCAAAGGCCGCTGGCGGACAGCTACCGCAAGTAATTGGGGGATTGACGGCTGTTTGTTCAGGCGAGGCGAGGCAGGACAATCAGCCCAATGCAGGTCTTTGGCTTGTAATGGATGGACATGCCTTAGTTCTGCTGGTAGAGGAGAGATATCCTGCGGTCGCAGGCGTGGCCGACCAAGTCGGGTCTGAAGCGGCTCCCGGCTGTGCAGATGCCAGAAACGTTCCAGCGGACAAGGCCGAGGAGATTCAGCAGGCTCGGTCTCATACACCGCCTCCTCTATTGGTACTGCTGCTGGAGCTTGCTCTTGAAAACCGGTTAGGCGGGCAACTGTAATCAACGGAGCATCCGGGCAGGTGGCCAGCAGACGAAGCAGATCAGCCCGGCTGACTGTCCCCAGTCTGTTCATTCCTGCGGATACTTGATCAAGGCGTAGGAACTGATCCGCTCCAGCAAGGCCAGCTGCTGCTCATTGCTGCCTGGCTCAGTCATCACCTGCAAGGCGCGGAGCATATCCAAATATTCTGCCTGGCCTGGCTTGATCAGGCCTGCTTGCTTGGCTTCACGCCGGTCACGCACCAATAACTCAGCGGCCTTTTCCCGGATCCTAACGGCAAAGATGTTCTCAAAATGCACTTCACCGCGTTCAGCCAGCCATTTGACCAAAGCGCGCTCCTGGTTGAACGGTTCGGTGCGGTTTATCTGTCTGCTCCACCAAGTTCGTAGCCGTTGCTCGTCGTCAAGGCGGAGATTGAGTACTAAGCAACGGCGGATAAAAGCAGGCGGCAGCTCGCGTTCCTCGTTGGTGGTGATGATGACCAGCGGTCTGGGGTTGCTTGGCTGGGCCATGATCGTCTGGTTGAGCAACGGCACCTGGAAACCGCCGTTCCCCAGCACTTCCAGCAGGGCATTGGGCAGAGAAGGCTCAGCCTTATCGATTTCGTCCAGCAAGAGAACCGTACCGCGCCCGGTTGTTTCCTCTGACCTATTCAGGGTGAAGCAGGGGGGGTGGTAAAATGGGCAACGGCACCGCTCATGTTGGCGCAAAGCAGAGACCCAATCCAAAGCCCACCAGAGCGGGCCGGGACTGATGTAGTTGCTTGGCTGGAGTTCCTCGCTGGTTTTGCCTGGTAAACCGTTTTGCTGGGCAATACTCAGGCCAATCGCCTTGAACAAATGCTGCCGCTTCTGCTGAAGAACCTTTTTCTTGCGGTAACGGGCATTTTTCTTGCGGCTCGCCGCATCGGTCTGGAGTACCGGCGGCGAAGCAGACTGTTGCTCGTCCTCTAGGAGTAAGTTCGCCTCCTCTTCCTCAAGCTCTTGCTGATACGCCCGCGCTGCTGCCTCTGCTGCCAAAGTTTGGGCATCGTACAAGCGCGCCACGGGATCGTAATGCCAGAGCAAATCCTGGCCGTCGGTGGTGGCAGTGATGACCTCAGCGATAAACGTCCGGTTCAGCTCTTGGGCAGCCGCCCGGGCAAGCTGACTTTTGCCGCTGCCTGGCTCGCCTCGTACCAACAAAGGCCTGCCTGCGGCCAAAGCCATCTCCACGGCTAAGGCAGACTCCTCATCAAAGACGTGGAAACTCTCCTCCCATGCCTGGTACCGCTCCAGTTTAAGCCGCTGCTCAACCCGGATTTTCCGCAGATTCTGCTGACTGCTGTTCATATCTAGTCGTGATTAAAAATCTTCCTAAGGGCAGGGCTGCGCTGTCTGTGCAGCTGCCTGAAAAAAGATTGTAGCACGCCGCCGCAGGTTTATCAAAGGAAAGGGCAGGGAAAACGCCTGCGCTGGGAGGAAGAGTGGCAGAGGAAGGAAAACTGCGCAGCCGGTAATGAAGAGAGCAATTCGCTGGCAAAGGAGTTGTACTCGCCAGGAAAGGAGTCTGGCCAAGTAGCAAAGCAGTTTGGCTAGGCAACAGAGGAGTTTTGCCGACTTACAAAGGAGTTTTAGTCTGCCAAACTCGTTTGTGGCCGACTAGCAAAGGAGTTTGGCCAAGCCGAACTCCTCTTCTGCCGAGCCAGACTCCTTTTCAGGTAGGTATAACTCCTCTGTTGCCAAGCCAAACTCCTTTGCCAGCGAGTAAGAAAGGAATCGCAAGAGGTTTAACTCTCCTCGTGTCAGGGGGCTTACGCAAGAGGTCTAATAAACTTCCCTGTGGGTGCCGATGTCGAGCAGCACGATAAGTTCACCTTCATTGTCAGGTTTCGGCTCAAGCGAAAAAACAATCCGGCAATCATAACCGCAGCTACACGCACGGAGTCCTTCGAGAATGCCGCTCAACTTATGTGTGCCCAATGATGCGGAAAACACATCTTCCTGCATCTGCATCAAGGTGTCTTCGATGTGTTTTCGCAACCTTGCGTCGCGACGGACAAACTTGCGGAAAGCTCGCTTGAATTTTTCGGTTAAAATCAGCTGTCGCTGCATTGTGTCAATCTACTGACAATGCCCGAAGTTCGGCGATAACGCTCTCTGCTGACTGGGCTGCAAATTGTCCGCAGCGGAAGTCTGCCAGGGATTTTTTGGCATCATGGGCAATTTCCTTGCGGCGCGCATCAAGAAGCCACCCCCGAATCAGATCCGCCAGCATTTCCTGCTGCTGAACTGGAAATCGCTTGGCTGTTTCTACCACCTGCTCAAAAGTCATACTCATTGAGCCTGTTCTCCTTTGCGCATTTTTTGCCTATCCAGTCATAATCCAGCGGATACCCCGGAGACTCTTTTTGCCCCCTGCCTGAGTTACCGCTTCTTCTTTGCCTTATTCAACAAGTCCGCGAAAGTGCCCATTGACTTGGGCGTAGCGTCTTTGGGCGGCGGAGTCCAGTTTTTGTCCTCCTCAACTTTGGGCACGTAGTCCTCTGGTACGAGAGAAATGCGCTGCTGGCTCTTGTCCAGGCTGTCCACCTTTACCGTCACTGCCTGGCCTTCAGCCAGTACCTCGCGGGGATGGTTGATGCGGCGGCCTGAGCCGAGTTTGGAGATGTGCAACAGGCCGTCAACGCCTGGCTCCAAGGTGACAAACGCCCCGAAAGCGGTCAGGCGCGAGACCGTACCGTTGTGAACACTGTCGGGCGCGTACTTTTCCTCGACCCGATCCCAAGGATTTTCCAGCGTATCGCGCAGACTGAGGGAGATGCGCTCCTTGTCCCAGTCGATCTTTTTGACGATCACGACCACCTGCTGGCCAATGCTGAGAACATCCTCGACTTTCGCTGTTTGACCCCAAGCCAGCTCGGAGATTGGAATCAGGCCGTCTGCGCCGCCAAGATCAACAAAGGCCCCGAACTCCCGGATGGAGCTAACTGTGCCTTCCACCTGGTCGCCCTCGTGCAGGTTCTCGCGAAGCTGCTGTCTGCGCTGCTCGCGTTCCTCTTCCAGCAAGGCGCGGGCGGAGAGAATGATATTGCGGCCTTTTTTGCCAAACTCGATGATCTTGAAGACCATCTCCTGATTCAGATAGGCCTCTGCTGACTCGGTGCGGTGCAGGCCCATCTGCGAGTAGGGGCAGAAGGCACGCTGTCCGGCAACCGTCACCTGAAAGCCGCCTTTGATTTCGCCGACCACCTTGCCCTTGACCGGAATGCCTGACGCGAAGGCCTGCTCCAGCTCTGCGCTGCCTACCCGGCCAGAGCCGATGCGGGTGGTGAAAACCAGCTCGCCGCCGCGTTGGGCCAGAAAAAAGACGGTGACTTTATCGCCAACACTGACAGTCAGCTCGCCATTCTCATTGCGGCATTCAGCGGCACTGAGAAGACCTTCGCTTTTGCCGCCGAGATCAAGGAATATGTTCTCGCCGCTGATGTCGGCAATGATTGCCTCTATCTTGTCGCCAGGCCGGAGCTGCTGGCCAGTGACGGTTTTTTCCTGGAACAGGTCTGCAAATAATTCTTGGGTCATGGTTATGGAAATTTCTTGTTGGTTATAACAGTAAATTATATCTCATAGAAAAACAGGAGAAGAAGCACCCTTAATAATTTCTTCAATGCAATGCGCCTTCCAGACTTTTCCAAGTTGTGCTTCGAGTTGATCCTTTGGAGTTATACGTCCAGAATACACCCCAACAAAAGTTGAATGAAATTTACTCCAACAACGCTGTCCATCTCCACACATAATAGTTCTTCTTCGGTAAGATATAACTGGAGAGCCAGACATGCCTTGTCGCGTAGCAGTGTCAATATAGAGTAATGGTAAATTCTCTTGATCAAGGGCAGGTTCACTTGCAAGGCTAGCAGCCTTCCATATTGGAAAATTATACGTTCCTGATATTCCAAACGGAAATCCTAAAACAAACAAGCTATCACCAACTTCGACTGGTGAATTTCCGTATGGATCTATCGCATTGATTGCTGAGGAAATATCAAAGGTGTTAAGATTACTTTTTGGAACAGGAAGGACAGCAACATCTATTAAACTTTTAAATATCGGATGTTCAAACCAAGTACAGCCATTCTCATCATCTAACAGGTTATATATATGAAGTTCTGGAATACTAAGATCGGTTAGATTATGTCCGTAGACTTTAATTTTATTTGGGACAGCTAACTGCGAATGAAGCGGTTTTTTTGTTTCTGGATGACGGCCAGAAAAATTGTGCCAGTTTGATACTAGATAAATTGTACCGTCACAACAGTAATAAAAGGCGGTTCCACATGCAAGAATCACCTCATTGAACATTATCTCAACAAAAAGCGAAGATACGCTAAAATGGTTTATCATCTTTACTTCATTCATATTTTTACTGCTTCACAATTTCCGTTCCCGGCGGCAAATTCAGCCGGACAAGCTCCTCAGTGACCTTGGAAGAACCGGCAGGCAGCTCGTTAAACTTGATGTTGTTGAACACCAGCTCGGTCAGCGTGTCGAAATGGTCTTCCATAACCAGCTTGCGGATCATGGACTTGTTGTCAAACCAGACATGCACCGTTTTAATCTGCCCGTGCGGCTTTTTGGGCACAAGTTGCACGATCTGAACATCCTGGCCAGCCGCACCAATGCCGGAAGCAAAGCGGCTCTCCGCAGGCTGGACGTTGAAATCATCGGTTAGATTGCGGCTGCCTGCAAAAAGCGAGGCGGTGATGTCAGATTCCAGCTCTGCTGCTGAGGAAACAAGCACCTGCTTGTCTTTTTCCGTATAGACAGAAAGCTGCTTGCCGTCATTAAGAATAATTTGCTTGTCCGGTTCAGTGTAATTCCAACGCATAATGCCCGGCTTGCCGTTGCCGGGCCGGTAAAACACGCTACTGCCTGTGCCGTGTCGGTCGCGTCTGCCGCTGCGGACGATTTGCCGGAAATCGAAGCTGAAGCTGGTTTGGCTGCGGTACAGCTGCTGAATTTTTTCGACCTGCTGGAGTAGCCCCGTCTCGGAGGCGGCTCTGACTCCGCGCAAATCGGCGGCCAGCAGAACAAGAAGCAGGAGGGGTAGGATAAAAAAATTGCGGAATGCCAGATTAGACATCTACTTTTTCCAAATGAATAGGTCGGCCAAAGATGCGATCAGCGAGCTGCTGTACCGGGCCGGTGGAGTCAGAAACAAAAAAGCGGCTCTGCCGCCCGCGCTCCGCCCTATTTAAAGCGATATCGGGATGTTTATCAAGAAATTCTTTCAGGTGCCGGGCTGCTTCTGCTGAAGAGTCAATCAGCCGCACTCGCCTGCCAATCCGAGTCTGAATCAACTTGCCGAGTAAGGGATAGTGCGTACAGCCAAGAATCAGGGTGTCAACTTGCTGCTGGCGCAGCGGTTGCAAATAACGGCGCAGGATCATTTTGGTCTCGCGCTGATCGAGCCAATCTTCCTCGACAAGAGGAACCAGCAGCGGGCAGGCTTGGCTGAAAATCTTGCAGCCAGGCTGCACTACTTCCAGCCGCTGCTCGTAAACCTGCGAACGCACGGTGGCTCTGGTGCCAATGATGCCGATTCTGCCGCTGATAGTCACTGCCGCCGCTTTTTCCACAGTGGCAGCGACCACGTCAATAATTGGCACCGAATACTGCTGCCGCAGGGTTTCGGCAGCGGTGGCCGCCGCTGAGTTGCAGGCGATCACCACTGCCGCCGCTCCCTGACTCAGCAGGAAGTCGGTGTTGCGGCGGCAGCAATCGGTGATGACTTCGGGGCTTTTAGAGCCGTAGGGGCTGCGGGCAATGTCGCCGAAATACAGTAGCGGCAAATCAGGACAGATATCCTCAATCGCCTTGGCTACAGTCATCCCGCCGACCCCGGAGTCAAAAATGCCAATCATAGACAAAAACAACGAGCAACGACTATTTGTTCTTTTTGCTCTTTCCTGCCCGTTCCGCGATAGACTTGCGCAGGTTAGGATGGATACCGCGCTCCTTGCTCGCTGCCGAACGCTCGTCAGACAGAGCCTTGGCGCAGAGAGACTGACGGCTAGTGAAACCGTACTTCTTACGGTACTCACGGGCAGTCATGTTGTGGGACTTCAGATGCTTGGTCAGCATCTTAAAGGCCTGGCCGCACTCTAAGCAGACGATTTCGTTCTTACGAATTGAGCGTTTGGGATCCACAGAGGGGACGGCCTCTTTCTCCTCAATACCTCCACCCACGGCCTCAGCTTCCTGTAATTCTTTCAGGGTCTGATAGGTGTGATGGAGGGCGGCTTTAATCTCGTCCGTATTCATGTTGGAGCCGCTGATCTGGGATTGGATGATTTCTGCGGTCATTTCAACTAAGGTCTTGCTCATGCTGCACTCCTTGTAAATGGATGGTTAAGAGCTGGCTGCGGATGAAAACAGAAGTACCGTATAGCCTGTCTTGCTCGCGGAAAAAGACAAAAAATAGTAGCAATCGACGACTGTCGTACTACTCATAACCACTGTTTTTTTTCTCAAAAAAGCAGTGGCGCAGATGTCTTAATCTAAGTTTTTGTTTTCCTGGCGTTGACAGGATGAAATCTGTAACAGCTACCATCTGGCCATGTGTGACCAGCCTGTTATCCGCTGCCGATGATATATCAGTCAGATGATGTTTAATGTATCTGATTTATTTTTTCATGGCAATAGTATTACGCAGAAAAGAAAAATATTTTGAATTTCTCCTACCAGATATAACATGGAAACGGAAAAGGATACGCATGGATTTCTGTAAAAAACAGGGGGATGAAGCTGCCATGTCAGCTCATGCAGGACATGATCGGGCAAATGGGCTAAACGCCCTCGTCCTGAAGTTCCGCTCTTTCGCTGTTGACAGCTCGCCGAAGCAGCATTACTGTGTCGGCCAACAAAGTAGAATACAGATTGCGGCAATGATACTAATCAGTTGATGCTAAATGACGAGGTGACAAATGCCTGTATACGAGTACAAGTGTTCAACCTGTGACAGGGTGTTTGAAATGCAGCAAAAAATCAGCGACCCGCCACTGACTGTCTGCTCTGAGTGCGGTGGTGCGATGAAAAAGCTAGTCTCCGCAAGTGCTTTTCATCTGAAAGGTGGGGGCTGGTATGCGGACGGTTACAGCTCTGGCGGCTGTAGCAACAAGACTAAGGCCGGGGAAAGCAAGACAGGTCAGGCCTGTACAGGGGGCGGCGAAGGAGGCGGTTGTGCAAGCTGTCCGGTAGTTTCCTGACAGCGTTATGTCCGCCGCCTGAAGGGTTATCGCAGGCGGCGGACAAGTTTTTTAATTGACAGGCTTTTGTCTCTGCTGGTACTCTGAAACTATAATTAATCATGCGGCAGGGGCAGCTCTGCCGAACGGCGGAATGTCCCAAGAAGGAGCGGAAAAATGGCGAGCGCAGCAGCGGACGGTTTTTTCACCAAAATAGTGACTTGGCTCCAGAGCACCAATGTTCCGACGCAGATCAAGGATGTTGATTTTGCCGGTCTCTTCACCAACCCGTGGTTCATGGTGCCTTTTGTCGCCTTGGTCGGTTACTTGATCTGGAAGCAGTCCTTCAACGAGCTGATCATCGTTGTAATTTTCATTGGTCTCTGGTGGGTGTCGGGAACCGAGTACATGCAGACCTTAGTCGTGGACGGCCATGTGCAAATCAAAAAGATTCTGCCGGTGCTGGCCGGTGCCTCGGCCATCCTTGGCTTCATTATTTATCTTTTTTTTGGTCGGTCATGACCAATTTACTTCTTTTATTAAACCGGGCCGACCAGCATGGATTACCGTAACGCTGTTTTTGTCGTCACCTCGGAGGATTCCTGCCCCATCTACAACACAGGCGAGGAACTCCAGGTGCAGGATGGAGCTGTCAGTGCTGATTTTGAGAAGCCGGTTTGTATGCTCTTAGTGCAGGAGCTGCACAAGGCTCTGATCAAAAAACCAGGTGAACAGCGTTTCACCCAGATGTCCATGCAGCGGGCCTCGTTCAAATGCCCGGGCTGTACTGGCTCAATGCGCTTTGAGTACAAAAAGGAGAAGGGCTTTTCTACGCTCCAGATGAATCTCCTGCGCATTGCGGACAAAAAGGCCCGCAAACGGCATGTTGAGGCTTTGTTTAAACATCTGCGCACGATGGAAGTTTTCGAGCTGCTAGAAGACCACGATCTGCTCGATCTGATTTCCATGCTCAAGCTGAAACAGTTCGACCCCAATAAAGTGATCATCGCCGAAGGCACTAGAGGTACACACCTGTACATCATCCTGTCTGGCAAAGTGGCGATTATCAAAGGCGAGAAAGAGGTGATTGCTGAGATCGGTCGGGGCGAAATCTTCGGCGAGATGAGCCTACTCTCTGGCGAGCCTGCCAGCAGTTCGGTCTATTCGCGCACGGTAGTTAAATTCGGGACCATCAATGGCAAGGATCTCAAGTTCATCCTGAATCGCTATCCAGTTCTCCAGATCTTCTTCTACCGCCTCTTGGTGAACCGGGCACAGATGAACATGGCCCGTTCCGGCAAAATTAGCTCTGGGATGAGCGGCGAACTGATCTATATCAGCCCAGTGGAGTTGTTCCAGCTGATCAACTCTGGCGGCAAGTCAGGCAAGGTGGATCTCATCTTTCCTGACGGCCATGCCGTCATCCTGTTCAACGAGGGCGAGATCGTTTACGCCTCCTTTGGCGAGCTGGAGGGGAAAGAGGCTTTGTTCTCAGTGATGGGCAAGAAAAAAGGCTCCTTTTCCTACAACACGCATCTTGCAGGCAAGTATCACAAACTCCAACCGCTGGGCGGCTTCATGGGCCTCCTGATGGAAGGCCTCCAGCATTTGGATGAGCAACAGGCTAGCGGAGGGACAGCCGCTGATCCGGCTTCAGCAGATCCAGAATTCGACATGGACGAAGACGAATAACCCTCTCTGATTTTCCGCAGTGCTCCAGGACTTGAGTAAATGGAATTCCGCAACGCTGTCTTTGTGGTGACTGAAGAATGCTCTTGTCCTCTGTATAATGTGGGAGAGGAGTTCGCTGTGCAGAATTCCGCCCTCACTGTGGAAAGGGACAAGCATATCTGCTTGCTCTTAGTCCGAGAGCTGCTTAAAGTCCTGGCTGACACCAGGCCGCTGGAGCAGCGAATCACCCGCCAAGGGGTACAGCGCGCCAAATTTGAATGCGGTGGCTGTACCGGGCTGATCCGCTTCGAGTACAAGAAGGAAAAAGCCTACTCCACCCTCCAGATGAATCTGCTCAAGGCAGCAGAACAGCGCGCGAAACAGCAGATCATTTCGCAGTTTTTTGGTATCCTCCGCGAAATGGACCTGTTTGAGCCATTGAGCGATTTTGACCTTCAGGACTTGGCTCTTCTGATGAAGATGAAGAGCTATCCGCCGAACAAAATTATCATTGAGGAAGGAGAGCGGGGTACTGCCTTTTATGTGGTGCTGTCTGGCAAGGTGGCCGTGGTACGGAAGGACAGCGAGATCATCGCCGAAATCGGGCCAGGTGGCATGTTCGGCGAGATGAGCTTGCTTTCCGGTGAGCTGACCTATCCTTCAGTCTATTCCCGCACTGCCTGCCAGCTTGCTACCCTGAACGCGAAGGATTTCAAACACGTTCTTTCCAAGTATCCTATCCTGCAGATTTTCTTCTATCGAGTCTTAGTCAGTCGCGCCCAGGAAAACACGCTGCGGGCGGGCCAAATCAGCTCTGGCATGAGCGGTGATCTGACTGAAATCAATCCAGTGGATTTGTTTCAGATGATCAACTCTGGTGGTAAGTCAGGCCGGGTCATCTTTACCTTGGATGGGGGTGAGGGCATAGCCTTGTTCAACGAAGGAGAGATAGTCGCCTGTAACTATCGCGGACTAGAAGGCAAAGATGCCTTCTTCGATCTTCTCGTGCAACAAAATGGCCGCTTTACCTATATCAAAGGACTGACCGTGGAGGAGAAGAAATTGCAGGTGCTCGGCGGTTTCATGGGTCTAGTCATGGAAGGATTGCAACGCATTGACGAGGAACAAGACATCGGCGAGGAGTAAGTCTTTTAAAGCCTGCGGAAGATCAAGCAGGCATTGGTGCCGCCAAAGCCGTAGCTGTTTGACATCACAGTTTGCAGGCTGGCTGACCTGGTTTCCCGGATAATATTCATCTGTTCGGCTTCTGGCTCCAAGTTGTCAAGGTTAGCCGTGGCAGTGATGAAGCCGTGTTTCAGCATCAGCAGACTATAGATCGTTTCATGCACCCCTGCTGCGCCTAACGAATGACCTGACAAGGATTTGGTCGAACTTATCGGTGGTCTCGCAGTGCCAAAGGCTTGTCGCACTGCCCGCAGCTCTATCATGTCACCAACAGGAGTTGAAGTGCCATGCGCATTGATATAATCAACCGGACAGTCAGCCATAGTTAAAGCCATTTGCATACAACGGGCCGCTCCTTCACCTGAAGGGAAAACCATGTCAAAACCATCGGCAGTAGCTCCATAACCAATGAGTTCCGCATAAATTTGTGCTCCCCGCTGGCGAGCATGTTCCAGCTCTTCCACCACAACCACGCCAGCACCGTTGGCCACGACAAAACCGTCCCTATTCTTGTCCCAGGGGCGGGAGGCCTGTTCGGGCCGGTCGTTAAAACCGGTGGACAGCGCGCCCATCGCGTCAAACATCGCTGTCTGCGTCCAATGTTCCTCGTCGCTGCCGCCGGCAAAGACGATATCCTGCTTGCCAAGGAGAATCTGCTCGAAGGCTGCGCCAATGCAATGCGCACCAGTGGCGCAGGCAGAGGAGAGAGAGTAGCAGGTACCGAGAATTTTGAATGGCGCGGTCAGTCCAGCTGAGACTGTACTGGCCATAGTTCGGGGTACCATGAAGGGACTCAGGCGGCGTAGCCCTTTACTGCGGATGATATCGGCAGTAATGACTACATTCTCCGCTGAAGTGCCGCCAGAACCGATGATCAGGCCAGTACGAGGCGAGGAAACCTCGTTCTCATGCAGCCCGCTATCAGTGATAGCCTGTTGCATGGCGATGTACGCATAGGCAGCGGCCTTGCCCATAAAACGAAGGCTCTTTTTGTCAATCAACTGCTCGCAGCGAATTTGAGTAAACGCACCAATTCGCGCGCGAAAGCCCATCTCCTCGTAGGGCGGCCAGTATCGGATCCCGGATTTGTCTTTTTGCAACGACTCTAGTACTTCTGCCAGGTTGTTACCTAGTGGCGAGACGATGCCCATGCCTGTGATGACCGCTCTACGCATTCCTTCTTGCTGTTTTCCGTGTTTTTTTGTAAGAATGAGGCGCGGGATCTGCCCGCACGCTAAGAAAAGCAGATTTTTTCAGAAAGAACAATCAATTTCTCAGCAGATGCCAAACTTATCGGTTTCATTTCCCTTCCTGAGCCTGGAACGCGCGGAGAATCAACCCGGAGAACCAAGATGCTGAAAACCAAAGTCGCTGAGTCTCTCAACAGTCAGATCAATGCCGAGCTGTATTCAAGCTGTCTGTATCTCTCGATGGAGTCGTATTTTCACTCCGTCAGCCTATCTGGTTTTGCCACCTGGATGCGCGTGCAGGTACAAGAAGAGCTGCTTCATGCCATGAAGCTGTACGACTTTGTTGGCAGCCGGGGTGGCCGGGTGGTGTTGGAGGCCATTGCCAAGCCAGATGCAGATTGGGAAAGTCCACTCGCTGCCTTTGCGCACGTACTTCGGCACGAAGAGGGCATCACCGCCCGGATCAACAATCTGATGGATATTGCGGCGAGCGAGCAGGATCACGCGACCAAAATTTTCCTCCAGTGGTTTGTTTCTGAGCAGGTTGAGGAAGAGGCAGGCGTGAGTGAGATCCTCAGCAAGCTGCGCCTGATCCGCAGCGATTCTTCTGGCCTGTTTATGCTGGATGCCGAGCTGGGAAAGCGGGTTTTTGTCCCGCCTGCGCCGTAAATGAGTGCCCGCAAAGATAAGCAACAGATCCTTGATCTGCTGCACAACGACAATCTGGCGGAGATGCAGCAGGCCCTGGCCAAATTTGCCGCCAAAGAAGTCGTTAACACCCTGTTTGCCGCGATCTGCCGGAGCGAAGAACAGCTGCGCTGGCACGCCATCGCAGCTATGGGCTGGACAGTCAGCCAGTTGGCCGAGCAAGACAGGGAAGAAGCGCGGATTATCATCCGTCGCTTACTCTGGAGCCTGAATGAGGAGTCGGGCGGCATTGGTTGGGGTGCGCCCGAGGCCTTGGCAGAAATCCTCTGCCAGCATCACGGCCTTGCCGAGGAGTATGTCCACATGCTGCTTTCCTACATGCGGCCCGATGGCGAAGAAGCGCATCAGGATGGTAATTTCTTGGAGCACGAAGCCCTGCAACGCGGCCTGCTTTGGGCGGCTGGGCGGTTGGCGCAAGGCCAGCAGGACTTAGTTTTGGCCAAAGGCATGGCCGATGATCTGCCGCAGTATTTAGATTCGCCGGACGCGACAGTGCGCGGCTTGGCAGCCAGGGCAATAGGCTTGCTGGGCAGCTGCCCCTGCCTCGAAAAATTGCGCCAATTAACCGCAGATCAGGCAACCTTGCGTGTGTATGACCAAGGCTGTCTCAACACCGTCACGGTAGGGGAACTGGCGAGCCAAGCTGTAGCCAATTTGCAGTGATTTCTTGGCGAAAATTTGTGGACAGGACTGCTTTCTTGCTCGCTGGCAAAGGAGTTTGGCTCGGCAAGAAAGGAGTTGTAGTCGGCAACAAAGGAGTTCTGTTTGGCCAGAAAGGAGTTTTGCCGACTTGCAGAGGAGTTCTGCCGACTAGGAAAGGAGTTTAGCTCGGCAGAACTCCTTTCCTGTTAAGCCGCAAAGGAGTCTGGCTTGGCCAAACTCCTTTGTTGCCGACTACAACTCCTTTCCTAGTCGGCAGAACTCCTCTGTTGCCGAGCCAAACTCCTTGATAAACGAGCCGGACTCCTCTGCCAAGCACTGCGGAAGCTGCCCAATATCGCAGAAGAGGCGTGCTTGCTCGCCAACATTGATGAATAACATGTTTCCCTTTGCTGCCTGCCTCCAAATTGAAGTTTGTCCGGGTGAGATCGAGATCAATTTGCAGCGGTTCCAGGCTCTGTTGGCTACTGCACAGTTGCCAAAGAATACCCTGGTAGTGCTACCGGAACTCTGGGCCTCTGGTTTTGCTTTGCCCCAGGCTGCGTTTTTTGCCGAGCAAACTCCAACCATTCTGAAACTGCTTCAGCGCGAGGCAGCGGAACATGGCCTCTGGTTTGCAGGCTCTTTGCTCGAACCACAAGCAGGCGGCAAACCGTATAACACCCTTTTTCTGGTCGGGCCAGAGGGTGTGCTTGGCAAATATCAGAAGCAGCATCTGTTCCGTTTCTGGCAAGAAGAGCAGTATCTGCAAGCTGGGCAAGAACCGCTGCCAATCAACACACCTTTTGGACTGCTCGGCGGGCTGATCTGCTATGATCTCCGTTTCCCGGAGCTTTGCCGCCAACAGGTCTTTGCGGGCAGCAAGCTGATTGCGATTGCCGCGCAATGGCCGCTGCTGCGGCTTGATCACTGGCGGCTGCTCGTGCAGGCCAGGGCGGTGGAGAATCAGGCCTTTGTGGTGGCCTGCAATGGTTGCGGCCTGGTCAAGGAAGGCAAGTTGGCCGGACATTCGCTGATCGTTGATCCGACCGGGCGGATTTTGGCCGAAACCGGGGAGGAGACCGCGTGCATTCAGTCTGCGCTCAATGAGGAAGATTTGGAGGCCGTGCGCAACCGCTTCTGCACGGGCGGCGAGCAGCCTTGGTTACGTCGCGATGCAAGCAAGATCGTTGATTTGGAGACCTTGCAAGAGCGGCTGGCCTTGATCCGACAACAAAAGAGCAAAATCGTCTTTACCAACGGCTGCTTTGACCTGCTGCACGCTGGGCATGTCGATTATTTGGAGCAGGCCCGCGCTTGCGGCGATTGCCTGGTGGTTGGCCTGAATGCGGACAGCTCAGTACGGCAATTGAAAGGGCCTTCTCGCCCTGTAAACTGCGAGCAAGAGCGAGCAAGGGTGTTGGCGGCCCTGGGCTGCGTGGATTTTGTCGTTGTCTTTGCCGAAGAAACCCCGCTCAAGTTGATCACCGCCCTGTTGCCGGATGTGCTGGTTAAAGGCGCGGACTGGTCGGAAGAGCAGATTGTCGGCGCAGTGGAAGTGAAGGCCGCTGGCGGCGAGGTGCAGCGGATAGCTTTCCGCCGCAACTGCTCCACCAGCGCGATCATCGAGAATATCCAGCAGTATCCCTTGGCTTCACAGAAAAAACCGAGCTGAGAGAACGCACCGTGAAAGGTTTGGAGGATGGTTTCCTCACTTGTTGCTTGCGTATCCCCCGCCTCTGAGCTGTGTTCGCACGATTTCTATGCCTGAATAGTCGAGCGGATTAATCCAGCCCAACAGCCCAGAATCCTTAAGTGCCTGGTCTTCAGGTGTCAGGGCCTTGAGTGCGGCAGTTACTTGGGCAGCCAGCTTTTTATCCACGCTGGCGGTCTTGGCTAAAGGGAAACCAGGATACAGCACGGTCGAACAGAGATAGGGGAAGTCGCGGTGGTGTTTTTTTTCTAAGATTTTGACATCATCCATTTTGATTTCTCCGTTGGCTTCTGCCTGCTCCAGAAAGCCAGTGGGCACCGTGCCTGCATCAACCTGCTTGGCAAGCACTGCCTTGATCACGGCCTGGGGTGTTTCAAAGAAGCGAAGCGTTGACACAAAGGTGTAGGCATCAATCCCCGCATCTTGGAACTCTTTTTCCGTCATCTGCCAGCCAGCAAACGACCAGCGCCGCACAGCACCGAACTTTTTGCCTTTTAAATTGGTCAGCCCATTGATGCTCTTGTTGTTCGCTGTGGTAAAAATGACTCCGCCGATGAGGTCAGTACCAGTGACAGCGTTCTTCATCGTTGCTACAGCCACTGCGCCGTAGTTGACTTTGGCCGCAGCAAACATCGAGGGGTCAGCAGTGAAGAAATCAACCTTACCCGCCTCTACCGCAGGCAGTACCTCCTTGAATTCCAAAGGCAGCACTTCCACTGGCCGCTCTAATTTTTTCGCAAGATACTCGCCAGTGGCCTCCCACTGCTGCTGGCCCTTGAACGGTCCGTTCCAGGTAAGGAAACCAAGAGTGATCTTAGCAAATTTATCCTCAGCCGCCTGGCAAGAAGCGGCAAATGCAAGCCAAAAAACACCAGCTATGAACAAAAATCTTCCTTTCATTTTCTCTCCCCCCTTTTTTGCAGCGGAGAATCTGCTTTTCTCCGCAGTCATTGCTTGCAAGAGCGCAACACAGTGGTATATAATTTCGCCATCAAGAAATTGGACTGAGTCTTTCAACTTGAAGGTATTAAAAGAATTATCGCATATAGAGCAGCAATGTCAAGGCGGATTACCGCTTACCAGAGGAGTCAAGCGGCAATCCGCTGCACTCAATCCATCAAGACAGAAAAACGGCAAGCGAGGCAGGGGGTTAAAAGAAAAATTTTGATTTCACCCCCAAATGTGCTATTCTTGGTAATGGCGAAAGTTAAGCCGCCTGTGGTATGGTTTGTCCGGCTAGTAAGCAGCCTTAAGCAGAACTTTTCATTTATCCTTTGAATGTTATGAGCATCAGACGAGCGGTCATCCATGTCTGATATATCGAAAATCCTCATCGCTGACGACGATCTGCTCTTCGTTAACGATCTTTTTGAAGTTTTAGACAACTTCCGCCAGTACAAGGTGCTGACCGCCACCAGCCGGGGGGAAGAGCTGTTCCATCTGAAGCAGGAAAAGATCGCCGTGCTGGTGGTCAACCTCCATGCAGGGAGTTTTGACGGCCTGGAGATGCTGTCTTTAGTCTCCACCTCCTACCGCCACATCCAGTGCATTGTCATGATCAGCGGTGAGCACCCCTCGCTCAAGGCTGTGACCAATTGCCCCTGCAAGGATTCGGTGTATCGCTATCTGGTTAAACCCTCAAATTTGGAAGTCATTGGCTGCGCGATTCTCGAAAGCCTCCAGCGGTTGGATGAGAACGACTACGAACCAGGCATCTCTGTGGCCAAAATCGTGGCTTTCTTCGAGGCAGCCCATAGGACAGCGAGAATTTCCGTCCGCTTCGGCAGCAAGAAGCATGGTCTGCTTGATTTTGACAAAGGTGTGCTGATCAATGCCGCTTGCGAGAAAAAACAGGGCACTGAGGCAGCGTTAGAAATCTTTGACTGGCCACCGCTGGGCTTCCTCATCGAATCCGAGGAGCTTGCAGCGGAGCGCACCATCAATGCGAATGATCTGGAGACCATCCGCGTGACCTCACGGCTGAAAAGGGAGGCAGCGAAGAACGTGATTAATGGCGGCAACCAAACTGCGGAACAGAAAATCAGCCTGTTCATAGTCGATGATTCCAAGATGATGCGCAAGGTAATCGCGAGCATCTTCAAAGACGACCCCTTTGTCCAAGTGGTAGGCGAGGCTGAGAACGGCGAAGAGGCCCTCCAGCTGATTCCTCAGCTCAAGCCGGATGTGATTACCCTGGACGTGGAGATGCCCGTGATGGACGGCCTGAAAACCATCAAGCATTTGATGATTCAGGCCCCTACACCGACGGTTATGCTCAGTTCTATGACCCAGGACGGCGCGCAAGTGACCTTTGACGCGCTGAAATACGGAGCCGTAGATTTCGTTGCCAAGCCTTCCCGCAATGCAGACACGGATCTTCAGGAACAGACCAGGGAAATCGCCCGCAAGGTGCATCTTGCTGCTGAGGTGGAGTTGGATGCGGTGCGCTATGTCCGGTCAGTGAGCAAAGACAAGCAGGCTAAATTTCCGACCGGTGCCCGCTGCGAGAAAATCGTGGCCATTGGGGCCGCCGAGGGCGGCTATGGGGCCTTGCTCAAACTCCTCCCGCATCTTTCCTCTGAACATCCTGCCGCATATCTGGTCATGTTTTACGCTCCCTCCAAGCATCTCGACTCCTTTGTCGAATATTTAGATCGGTTCTCGCCGCTCAAGATCATGCGTGCAGTGAACAATGCCCCGATAGAGCCGGGCTATTGCTATTTCGCTTCCGGCGAAGAATATCTGACCGTACATGAACGCGAAGAAGGCTTGGCCTTGCATCTGTCCACCGCGCCTTTTGCCACCCAGCGCGGCTCAATCAACATGATGTTCTTCTCAGTGGCCGAGTTGATGCAGGATGACGCAGTTGCGGTCATTCTTTCCGGTGTTGGCGAGGATGGCACTGAGGGCATGGCAGAGATCCTCCGCGTTGGCGGGGCAGGTATTGTGCAAGATCCAGCAGGCTGTCTGTATCGTGACATGCCTTGGTCCGTGTCTGCGCATTGTCGCGAAGCAGCAGTGCTGCCTGACGCGGATATCCCAGAGACCATTCACGGGATTTTGTCGGCGTGAGAGAGAAAAGGAAAAGGCGTTATGGAAAAACAGATCAAGACGCAGCAGATTAAAATTGTTCCGATGGGTAATTCGCTCGGAATCCGGCTACCGAAAGCGGTTTTACAGCGATATGGTTTTGCTGATTCGCTCATCTTGGAAGAAACAGCTGCGGGTTTGCTCCTGAGAAAGCAGAAAGATGAAAAGCTGTCTTGGGCTGACACGTGCAAGGCAATGGCGGAAGAGGGCGAGGACTGGAGCGATTTTGATTCGGTTATCTCAGACGGGCTGGAGGAAAACGGTTGAACGTCAGACGGTACGAAATTTACTGCGCTGATCTCGACCCGACTGTCGGCAGCGAGATATGCAAGACGCGACCTGTAGTTGTGGTCAGTTTGGATGAAGTGAACAAATATCTCGAAACAATTGTTGTCTGTCCGCTGACCTCCAAGCTGCATCCAACCTGGAGAACCCGGCTACAAATTCAGTGCGCTGACAAGCGGGCTGAAATAGCTGTCGATCAGATACGGACGATCAGCAAAAGCCGACTGAAACAGAAAATCGACCGGCTGTCCGAATTGGATGCCTCTCAGCTGCGGCAGCTTATCACTGAAATGTATGGCGAGTAGAGGTGTCCTTACTCTCAGGCAAAGCAAGCCCGACATGCGCGGCAAAGCGGGTCTCACATGCCGTATGTCAGGCCGTATATGTGCCAGGTAAGGCCTGACATGAGGCAAAGCAGGTCGTATATGAGGCATGTGCGGCCCGACATGAGCCATATTCAACCTAACATGCAGTAAAGCTGGTCTTCTCTGCCGCATGTTAAGCCTGATACGAGGCAAAGTAGGCTTCACCTGTGGCGGGGAAAGCGCGACCTGATATAAAAAAAATCAAGAGCACAGCAGGATAAAGGTTGCAAAAGAAGAAATATATCCATATAAACAAAAGAGCGCGGTAATTTTTTTCAACAGGAGGGTTGTGAAGACATGGGCATCATCCTTAGAGCGTGGCTGAACCCGGTTTCCGCAGGAAACCGCAGGCAAGAGGCAGCGGGCTGGCGGTTTTGCCAACCCGCAGTCCCGGAATCCGAACAGAGACAGGAGGGGAAAAGGGAATGAGAAAACAAGAGGTCAAAACCTACAAAAAGAGCTGGGGACTCCGGTGGAAGCTGATGGCTCTGCTACTCCTGGTTGGTCTTATCCCCTATCTGGCCAACGCGTTGCTTGACCAGTATTACGCCTCCCAGGCTCTTGAGGACCGCGCTCAGTTCCAGCTCGAGTCCATCCGCGAGCTGAAAAAGAACCAGGTACTCGGTTACGTCCGCGAGCGTTACAGCGACGTGCAGATGCTGGCCGAGATCATGCAGTCACTGCACTCCGAGGCCCTCGACAAGATGAAAGGCTTCGAGGCGGCCAAGAAGCAAGCTATTGAGCGCTTCCTGGGCAAGCGTTTCGCAGATATCAGGGCGTTGGCCAGTAACTTGGGTACGGTCAGTGCCATGCAGGATTTCGCGGCAGCCTTTAATGAGGAAGGGCAAAAGGTTGGCGGCAGCATCTGGAACGGCCACAAGGAGAAATATGGCCCGATGCTGACCAACTACGTTAAAGAGTACGGCTATTACGACACCATGTTGGTCTCGCTGGAAGGCGATATCGTGTACTCCTCGAGCGAGGAGTCTGACTTAGGCCAGAACGTGGTAAGAGGCTCGCTGAAAGACAGTGCTGCAGGCCGCGTGTTCGCCAAGGCCCTGAAAGAGACTGCCTTGGAGGACTATGCCCCCTACGCACCCTCCAACAACCAGCAGGCCCTGTTCATCGGCACCCCGATTAAGTCTGACAACAAGGTAATCGGCGTATCCATCACCCAGCTGTCCTCAAAAGAGATCAACGACATCGTGCAGGAGCGCGAAGGTCTGGCTGCTTCGTTCGAGTCCTTCATGGTCACAGGTACGAAAGACAATCCTAAGCTGGCTTCTGACCGTACTGTTAAAGAAGGTAAAATCGGCGAGGCCAAGCCTGGTAAGAACTCTGAGTTGGTGCTTTCCGGCCAGAGCGGTGACTTCTTCCAGGTCGGCCCGACGGGTCTGTTCGAGTTGACCACCTTCCAGCCCCTTGCTGTGCCAGGCGTTAACTGGGGTTTGATCACCACCGGTACCCTGACGGACGTACTGGTTCCGCAGGCCGCAGGCGAGACCGACGACCTGTTGAGCAAGTACCAGAAAGCCTACGGCCATTACGACATTTACCTGATTGCCCCGGACGGCTATGTCTTCCACACGGTTAAAAAAGGTAAGTCCTATCACACCAACCTGTTCAATGGTCCATACAAGGACACCAACATCGCCCGTTTAGCCCGCCGGGTTGCTGACCGCAAGGAAGCCGCGATGGTTGACCACGCCGAGTATTCGGCGGATGAGAATAAGCCGGTCTCCTTCCTTGGTGCCCCGGTTATGGAAAAGGGCGAGCTGAAGTTCATGGTTGTGGTGCGTATCACTAACGCCTCTCTCCAGGCCCTGATGGATGAGAAAACAGGTCTCGGTGACACCGGTGAGACCTTCCTCGTAGGTGCTGACTATCTGCCCCGCACCAACTCCCGTCTTGGTTTGAAGCTGTTCGATCAGGACTCCAAGCTGGAAACCGAGCTGGTAAAAAGAACCTTCGCTGAGGACAAGGCGGTACTGGTTGCCCAAGCTCTCGACTATAAGCAGAACGTGATCATCGGTACAGGCGTTAAGGTTGGTTTGCAGAAAGAGCTGGGCGCAGATTTTGAATGGGTGTTGATCTCCAAGATCCACCGTGCTGAGGCTCTTACCGCTGTAACCGAGATTCGTAACCGCGCTATCCTCATCGGTATCGGCATCTTGATCGCCATTGCTATCATGGCCTGGATCGTCGGAGGTGTGTTCGCGAAACCGATTGTATCCATCGCCGAGGTTGTCCGCCAGGTTGCTTCGGAGCGGGATCTAACCCTGAACGTGCCGGTTGCTTCGGGTGATGAGGTAGGACAGATGGCCGCCGAGTTTAACTCGATGCTCGTCGAGTTAAACAGATCGTTTAAAGAGGTTGAGCAGGTTTCCCAGAAGGTTGCGACCAACGCGAAAGACGTGGCAGGCCGCGCTTCTGCGAACCGTGACCGTGCTGAGATCGAGGTAAAGCAGTCAGAAAAGACCCAGGAGCTGCTGGAGACCATGGGTGCGACCGCTGGTCAGGTCGCTGAGGGCGCAAAAGCCCAGCAGGACTCCGCTCTGAAATCCCAGCGTACCATTGCCGAGCTGCTCCAGTCGATGAACACGGTTAGTAGCGCGGTTATCAAGCAATCAAAAGAAGCTGAAACCGTTACCAACCGCGTAGGCGACATGGGTCAGACCGGTGCAATGGTTGTGGCCACGTCGAACGAACAAGGTAAGATGGTTATGCAGGTGACGGCCTCGATGAACGAGATCACCGCCGCTGTACGGAACATGGGTCAGGCGATCAGCAACGCCACCCAGCAAGGTCAAGAATCTCTGAAGGCTGCTAACGCCGGTCGTACCGCTGTTGAGAACACGGTTGCCGGTATGCGCGCCATTGCTGAGTCTTCAGGCCAGATCTCGGAAATCATCAGCGTTATCACCGAAATCGCGGAACAGACCAACTTGCTGGCTCTGAACGCCGCAATCGAGGCTGCCCGTGCCGGTGCGCACGGTAAAGGTTTCGCGGTCGTTGCCGACGAGGTTGGTAAGCTGGCCCAGCGTTCCTCTGAAGCTGCTAAGGAGATCACCCAGCTGATCAAAGACTCCACCGCCAAAGTGGACGAGGGTGCGCGGTACTCCGAGCAGCTCCAGAGCGCGCTCGCGTTGATTGACGCGAGCGGTCGTAACAACATGAAGTCGATTGAGGAAATCGCGTCGGTTGCCCAGGTTGTCGAGAAAGACATCCAGAGCGTCCAGCACCTAGTTCAAGAGCTGAACAAACTGGCCCAGCAGATCGCGACAATGGCCGGTGAGCAGGGTGTCCGCCGTAAAGCTGCGGAGGATGCCCTCGCGTCCATGGTTCAGCAGTCTCAGATCATCAGTGCCCTGGTTGCCGAAGCTACCGCTGGTTCGACCACCATCGACGGCGAGATGCGCGAGATTGTGCGCCGTACTGAAGTACTCAACGAGCTGGTTGCTGCCCAGGGCCAGCGTTCCCAGAACGCGGTCAAGATCGCCCAACAGTCCTTTGAAGGCGCGAAGAAGACCGTGGAGGGAGCTGGTACGGTTGTGTCGATCACCAACGAGTTGACCGCCGCTTCCGCAAGGCTGCGGGAGCAGGTTGAGCAGTTCAAGCTGTAATCCGCCGGACAGCCTCCTGTCCGCTGCTCTGCGTCTGTGCTCTCTGGCAGACGCAGAGCAGTCCGCTTTCAATGACAACGCGGGAGACCGCGCGCAACAAGGAGACCATTCATGGCAGAAGGATTTGCAGCCGAAAGGAGGTTCGCTAGCCAGGAAGAAAAAGAGCAGCTCATGCAGCTGGTCGGCTTCACCATCGGCAAGGAGCAGTTCGGCGTGGACATACTCATGGTGCAGGAGATTATTCGCTCGGCACCGATCACCTCCGTGCCTAACTCGCCAGACTTCATCGAAGGAGTCATCAACCTGCGCGGCAACATCATTCCAGTCATCGAGCTGCGCAAGCGCCTGAACTTGTATCGGAAAGAAAGTGCTGCCAAAGATGCCTGGATCCTGATCCTCGATATTGGAGGCCGCGTCACTGGCTTCATCGTCGATTCAGTTACCAAAGTTCTTAAAATTATGGAAAGCACCATTGAGCCGCCGCCAGACGTGGTTATGGCCGGACTGGCCAACCGCTATATCAAAGGGGTTTGCGATATCGGTGGTACCTTGCTCATCCTGCTTGACTTCAACCGTATCCTGATGGCGGATGAGCTGAAGCAGCTCAGTTCAATCAGCGGAGAATAACAGATGAGTAAACGGGTTCTGGTTGTCGATGACTCCTCTATGATGCGCAAGATGATCGTCAAGCTGCTTCAGCCGCCGGGACACATCGTAGTGGGGCAGGCCAAGAACGGCCTTGAGGCCATCGAGCTGTACAAGGAGCTGAAGCCCGACATCGTCACCATGGACATTACCATGCGCGATATGGACGGGCTGGCTGCGGCCAAGGAGATCCTGCGCTACGACAAGTCCGCCCATATTATCTTTCTCTCCAACCTCGATGAGGAAGTGTATCGGGCCGAGGTGGAGAAGCTCGGTGCGCGCGGCTTTGCCAGCAAGCACAAGGCCAAGGAGATTCTGGATATGATCGAGGAGGAGGAAAAGCAGCAGGACGAAGGCCAGGATTCCGCCGTCTGACCGTGCGGCGGCTATGTCCTCGGGGAGCAGTCCGGTAATGCGGGCATTGCCGCACAGAATATCTTCAACACGGATTTGTCGCCTATGTCAACCTCGTCCCAGGAAGCGGAAGGCATGAGCCTAAAAAGCAAGGCCTTGTCTTTCTTTGCTCTGACCGTTCTCCTCACCCTACTTGCCATCGCCTTGGTTATGTGCGGAGGCGGCAAGGGGCTGTCGTCGGTCGCCGCTCTTACCGTGCTGGGTTTGTTGCTCTGCGCCCAGATTGCTGCTTGGTTTATCTTTCAGGCGCAGGTGCTGAAACCACTGACGGATGTCCAGGTCGCCACCCGGCAGATGACCGACGGTCATTTTGACCATCTCAACCGGATCAGCAGGGCTGACGAGATCGGACGGCTGGGCGAGACCATCAACGATCTGGCGGTCAACATGCAAGAGGTACTCCTTTTTGTCTGGAACCACAGCCAGGAGAGCCGTGAGATCCTGGAGCGGGTCGCGGAGCAGGTGAACGCGCTGCCTGACTCTGGACTCAGCGAGGATATTGAGAAAATGCGGGAAGAAAATGAGAGTCTGAAGGACATTGTCACGTCGTTCAGCTATTTTGAAATCAGACTGGAGCACGAGCGGATGCTGGCCGAATCAGACTGCGGCAAAAACGGACGTTGCTGCGGCGGGGGAGCTGCCTGCAAGTATCCGACCGCCTGAACGAAACAAGGGAACATGTCCGGCGGAAGGGCCGGAAAAGCTGCAACAACTTGACAGCCTGCTTGATCAGACTGCGCCAGGGTGAGCAATATGATAGATACATCCATGCTGCCGGATTTCATCGTTGAAGCGGCGGAACATCTTGAAGAATTAGAGAACAGCCTGCTTAAACTGGAGCAGGGCAAGGGCAAAGAGAACAGGGAGGTCATGGACGAGCTGTTTCGTGCCGTCCATACCATCAAAGGTGCAGCCCAGTTCGTTGGCATTGACCGAGTAGCCGGGCTGTCCCATAAATTAGAGAACCTGCTTGACCTCATCCGTAAGGGCAGTCAGCCGCTCACGCCAGCAGTTACTGACTTGCTCATCGAGGGCAAGGATCGTCTCGCTCTGCTGGTCGAGGAGCTGGAGCGTTCGCAAGCTGAGGAATCCGAGGTTGATGATCTACTGGCCCGGATAAAAAATATCGTTGAAGGTGGCGGCGAGGAAAGTGCTGCTCCGCCCCAGACCGAAGTGCCGCAGCCCTATGAGGAACCGCGCAAAGGCAGTCTGGCCGAAGAGAGCATGACGGAAGAGTATGACGAGGAGCTGTACAGTATCTTCCTTCAGCAACTTAAAGAAAACATTCCGTTCCTTTACGCCCAGACGGTCGAGTTGTCCATCTCGGTTGACAAGCAGGACGTGCTTTACCGGTGCAGCGACTCGATCAAAAGCCTGAAATCCTCGGCCAACTACATGGGGTACGAGAAGCTGACCAAGCATTACACTGACTGGCAGAAAGAGATTAGCACTGCTGTCGAGCAGCTCTCAGCAGGCAAGATGCCAAATCTCGGCTTCATGCAGAATTACATCGACGAGATCATCCGCTCCTTTCCTCAGGCGATGGAAGGCTACTCCCAAGAGGACGCGGCGCAGGTAGCGAAAAAACAGAAATCCAATGCCGCCGTGTTGGATGACATCTTCTCCGCTGGGCCGCATGAGGAGGAGAAGCGAAAAGAGACGACCCAGGTCAATGATCTGGACGATGTGCTGAACGACATTTTCTCCGATGATGACGAGGAGGAAGACGGACCAGTGGCTGCCCAGGGTTCGGCTGCTGTTGACGAGGACGATGAGGAACCAGAGGAAGAAGAAAAGCCGCAGCTAGTTGCAGCAGCAACCTTTGCCGCACCGGAGCGGAAGAAGTCGCTCCAGCTCGAATATGAGTTGTCTGAGGATGAGTACGACCAGGAGCTGGTCGCCATCTTCCTAAAAAAACTCCAGACCGATATGCGGTTCTTGCGCGAGCAGGCCGAAGAGATGTCTGTCGCCGCTGATAAAAAGGAGGTGCTTGAACGCTGCCGCGAGGCAGTGGCACGGCTGGCCTCTTCGGCCAACTACATGGAGTATCACAGTCTGGCCGCCTTCTGTCGAGAATGGCAGCAGGTACTCCAAGAACATGCTGATGCGCTGGTTGCTGGCCGTAGCCCGGATGCCGATAGTGCTCTGCGCCGTTTTATGGAGGAAATAGTCAAAATTTATCCTCAAGCCGTTGAGGTGGAAGCGGGACAGACTCAGGCTCCACCGCAGCCCTCTGCGCCTGCGGCAGTTACTGCTGCTGCCGATGCAGCGGAATTTGATGGCGCGGCAGACATTATTGAATCCTTCTTGAGTCCGCCGTCTGTCGTTGAGGAGAAAAAAACAACCGCGTTGCCAAAGCCTACGGCCCTGATTATCAAGGAGGCCGCGCCAGAACCACCGCTGCCAACCGCCACTGTCGAAGTGGAGGAAAAAGTAGATGACAGTGAGTTGTTTACTCGCCTCAGCAATGCGCTTGAATTGTCCATGTCCCCGCAGGATGATGCTGCTGAGTATCAGATGGACAATGTGATCGAAAGGATCATGGACAAGCCGGAGGCGGAAAAAACTGAAGTCACCCTAGATGAGGAACCGCCCAAGCCTGCGTTTGTTGCGGCCTCTGAGAAGAAAAGCTATGCGGAAAAACCCGTAGTCATCGCCGCAGTAGAGCCAGAGTGGTCTGCCGAGCCTCAGCCTTCACCTATAGAGATGCAGAACGCGGCAGAATCGCTGCCTATCACCGAGGAAGAGCCTTCGCAGGAAATTGCTGAGGATGAGGATACTGACGCGCCAAGAAAGACCGAGGTAAAAAAGCCCGCCGCCCGCAGCAGCATCCGGGTGGATGCGGAAAAGATCGACTATCTGATGAATCAGGTCGGAGAGCTGGTCGTCAGCCGCGCTTATTTTGCCCAGCTGGTCAACGAGATGCGCGGCCTCCAGCTTCTTCTTCAGGAGCGGGCCAAGCTGACCAAGGCAGAGATGAAGCCGCTGCACGAGTTCGCCTTCCGCCTGAGCGAGGCAGGCGTACATCTGGGCCGCGTTTCCAACGAGCTGCAAGAAGGCGTGATGAAGATCAGGATGCTGCCGATTGATCAGCTCTTCAAACGCTATCCCCGCTTAGTGCGTGACCTAACGCATCGCACTGACAAAGATATCCGTCTGATCACCAAAGGCGAGGAGACCGAGCTGGACAAGATGGTTATTGAATCCATCTCTGACCCGCTCATCCACATCATCCGCAATGCGGTTGATCACGGCATTGAGACCATCTCAGAGCGAAAACGTCTTGGCAAAGTGCCGCAGGGTTCACTCACCTTGGAAGCCTACCATGAGAGCGACCATATCGTGGTGGAGATCACTGATGACGGCAGGGGCATTGATCCCAAGCGCATCCGGGCCAAGGCGTTGGAAAAGGATCTGTTCGATAAAGAGGAGCTAGACCGGATGTCCGAGGAGGACATTATCCGCATTATTATGGAGCCGGGCTTTAGTACCGCCGAAAAAACCACCGAGACTTCAGGCCGTGGCGTGGGCATGGACGTGGTGCGCAAGAATGTCGAACGCCTGAACGGCATGATTGAGATTAGCTCGAAAGTAGGGCAAGGCACTCGGATGCGGATCAAGATTCCATTGACGATGGCCATTATTCAGGCTTTGATGGTGCGGGTAGGCAAAGAGAAATTCACCATTCCGTTAACTTCGGTGGAGGAAACCCTGCGCATCTTCCGTCATGATATCTCCCAGATTGAGGGCGTAGATGTCATCTACATTCGCGATACCACCATGCCTATCTTCCGGCTGGCAAAAATTTACAGCATCGACCGCTCAATGGAGGACGAGGAAAAGATGTTCGTGGTCGTGGTCAGTACCGGCACTCAGGAGGTAGGACTGGTGGTTGATGAGCTGCTTGGCCAGGAGGAGGTCGTTATCAAACCCTTGGCCGACTATCTACGGGCAGGTAGTGGCTTTGGCGGAGCCACCATCCTCGGCGACGGAGGTATCTCGTTGATTCTCGATATTCCAGAGTTGGTCAAGATCGCAGGGGAAGATCAGGCTGAAAAGCAGGCTCGACGGACCTTGAGCTTCAAGCGGAAACGGCGGCGCGGTACAGAGGAAGAGCAGCCGCAGGTTGTCCACTGAGCGTGGCAAAGGAAGAGGGAAAAGGGGCAACATTTCCAACCCAGGCTTAGGGGGCTATTCCAGCACGGAGGCTGAACAGTAGGCATGGACAAAAAATATAAGGTTCTTGTAGTTGACGATGCCACCTTCATGACCAAGGCGATCAGCGATCTGCTGGAGTCAGATGCTGAGATTGAGGTGATTGGCGTGGCACGCAACGGATTGGAAGGCCTGAAGAAGATTAAGGAGCTGCACCCGGACGTAATCACGCTCGACATCGACATGCCAGTGATGGACGGTCTCCAGGCCATCCGACACATCATGATCGAGGCCCCAGTGCCTATCGTTGTTCTTAGCTCCCTATTCAGCGATGGCTCCATCACCTTTGAGGCCTTGCGTCTAGGCGTGGTTGATTTTGTTGCCAAGCCTTCTGGTGCGATCTCCAGCGACATCCACGTGGCCAAACAGCAGATCGTAGATCGGATCAAGCTGGCTACCGCTGTCAATTTTCAAAACATCCGTCGGGTCAGGGTCAAGAGGGGACAGGGCAGGGCAGGGCATCTGAACGCAAGTACACCGAGTTCTCTGGTGGTCATCGGCACCTCGCTTACCGGGCCAAACTCCTTCATCCGCCTGATGACCCGGCTCGAGTCTGGTCTGCACGCGGCAGCGGTAATCCTACTGGAAATCTCGCCCAAAATACTACCCGCCTTTGTCGAGAAATTTAATGAGTTTGCTAGCTGGAAGATTGCCATCGCCGAAGACGGCAAAGTGCTGGAGCAGGGAGTCTGTTACATCCAGTCGAATATGTTGTCCGTGACCGTCGATTTCAGCGAGTACGGTGAACCCTGCTTTAAGATGGGCGAGCCAACTGACAACCCGCTCAACACCCTGTTCATTTCTGCGGCTGAAGCCTTCCGGGAAAGGACAGTGGGTGTGCTGCTTACCGGCTACGGCGATGACGGTTCAGAGGGCTTTGCCAGAATTCAAGAGCGGGGTGGAAAAACTATCGCCCAGAGCGTAGAGAGCTGCGTCTATCCCAATCTGACCGACTCGGCCATCAAACGGAAACGGGTGGACATGATTGCAGATGAAAGCAATCTTGCCGAGGCCATTGCCTCGCTGATAAAAAGATGATCCCAGCTCCCCGGCTGACGACAACAATCTGAGACAGCAGAGAAGAATCCTATGATTATCACATGTGAAAAATGTAGAACCAAATACAGGATTGCTGACGAGATTCTGGACAAGCCGGAGCTAAAGGTCCGGTGTCACAAATGCAGCCACCGGTTTATCGTGCGTAGGGCGACGGCAGTAGAGGATGCTTTTCTACTTCAGGACGAGCTGCATCCCGACTACAGCCGGGTGATCGCGGTGAGCAACCAGAAAGGCGGGGTGGCCAAGACCACAACCTGCCTCAATCTCGGCGCAGCCTTGGCCAAGATGGGCAAGCGGGTACTGCTGATAGACTTTGACGTACAGGCCAACCTGACCATCCTCCTTGGATTTCGCAAGACCAGATCTTTTTACGAGGTGCTGACCGGCGGGGTGAAAAGCATTGGCGAGGCAGTGGTGAAGACCAAATATGCCAATCTCTCACTGTTACCGTCGAGCAGCAAAATGGCCCTGCTTAAGAAGAAATACCTGAGTCAGCATAATTTTGAGTACCTGCTGCGGGACAAGCTCAAGGCTATTCAGGATAACTACGACCACGTGATCATTGACACCCCGCCGTCGATAGAATTTTTCACCCTGAATGCCTTGGTGTCTGCCAATCTCGTCGTGATCCCATCGACCTGTGAATATCTTTCCATGCACGGGGTCAGCCAAATTCACGATATCATCAATGTGCTGAAAAAAAACATCAATCGGGAGGTGGAGTGCAAGGTGTTGATCACCATGTACGATGCCAAAAACACTTCAGAAAAGGTAATCTACGACAAACTGCGGCAAACCTACCGAGACAATCTGTTCAGAACGGTGATTGACAAGGACGACAAGATGCAAGAGTCGCACATTGTCAACGCGCCGATCAATTACTACGACGAAAAGAGCCGGGCAGCGGTGCAGTATATGCAGCTGGCCGACGAGATCGCTGGATGATCTCAACGAGGTAAATATCGCATGAATTCTGCTCTTCTCCATAAGCTTGCACCTTTTTTGTCCTTCACCGTCTTGGTGCTGATCTGGGAGGCCGCAGTGCGCGTGGTCGGGTTGGACGCGCATGTACTACCTGGCCCCAGCCAGGTTTTCTTCAGTATGATCGAGTTGATCAGGAACGGGGCCATCTTCAAACACACCGTAGCCAGCCTGTTTCGAGTCACAGTCGGCTTTTATTTGGCTGCCATCCTGGGTATTCCATTAGGGATTATTCTGGGGCGCAGCCAAATTGCCGCCCTCCTGTTTCATCCGATCATCAGCTTTCTGCGACCTATTTCGCCCTTGGCCTGGATCCCTTTGGCCATGCTTTGGTTTGGTATTGGCGACAAACCAGCGGTGTTCCTGATTTTCCTGGCCAGTTTTTTCCCCATTGTCGTCGCAACAATGGTGGCGGTACAGTCAATTAACCCAACCTTTTTTCATGTTGCGGCCAACTTTAATTTCAGTCGGGTGGAAGTAATCCAGAAGATCGTTGTTCCGGCGATTATTCCCGCGATCATCACCGCCCTGCGTTTGACCGTAACCATTGCCTGGATCGTTGTCGTGGCTGCTGAGATGATTGCTGTCCAGTCTGGGCTAGGCTATCTGATTCTGGATGCCCGGAACGGTCTGCGCTTGGATCAAGTTATGGATGGCATGATCGTTATCGGGCTGATCGGCATCCTGCTCGACTCCATCATGCGGCGGCTGGGCCGAATTGATTCGGCTGCCTGGGGCATCCGCCAGCCATAGGAGAGAGATACCATGGGGCATATTCAGATCAGCGGCCTAAACAAGGAGTTTGTCAATCGCCGGAAAACCAGGCGGGAGGACGACCTTGCTCCTTTTGGCCAAGTAGTGCCGGTGCTGGAGGATATTAATATCGATATCGAGGATGGCGAGATGGTCTGCTTCCTCGGACCTTCTGGCTGCGGCAAATCAACCCTGATGCGCATCGTTGCAGGCTTTGACAAGCAGAGTTCCGGCTCTGTGATGATCGATCACAAGGAAATTACCGGGCCAAGTTCGGATAACATCTTTGTTTTTCAGCACAGCGGCCTGCTGCCGTGGATGACCGTCTGGCAGAATGTCGAGCTAGGCCTGCGCAAGATGGAGAATCAGGATGAGAAGTGCGAAAAAATCCAAGAATACATCGAAATGGTCGAGCTGGAAGGCTTTGAGGATCACTATCCTCACCAGCTGTCCGGTGGAATGCTGCGGCGCGCCGAGTTAGCCCGCGCCTTGGTGGTCAATCCAGACATCCTGATCATGGATGAACCGTTCAGCGGCTTAGACTTCCTCACCCACATGAAGCTGCGCGAGGAAGTGGTCAACATGCACCAGTTCCTCGGCAAGACCATTCTGATTGTCACCCACGATATTGACGATGCCTTGGTTATGGGCGACCGGATCGTCGTCTTTAGTCGCAGACCCTCGCAGATCAAACTCAACCGCAAACTTGATTTCTCCCATCCGCGCAACTTTTTCAAAAAGGACACCGAGCTGGCCAAACTCCGGGACGAGTTGTTCTTCATGTTGGGAGTGAACTATGCGGTTTGATCTCAAATTGTCGAAAAGTTGGCAGCTGGCGATAGGCGTGGCGAGCTGGTTAGTCTTGATTTCTGGCCTGCATCTTTGGTTGAACTTTGATTACGGCCAGAAAAAAGTGTTCACAATGGGCTATATGCCGGTGATCACCAACATGTCTGCCCCGCTGCTCGATCATGTGAGTAAAGACAGCAACGATGTCTATTTCAAGGCCCTGAAGTTCAGCTCCTTTGCTGAGATGGCCTCGGCACTGCGCAGCGACAAGATTCAGGCGGCCTTTATTATTGCGCCGCTGTCTGTCGTTTTGCGGCAACAAGGTGTTGATGTCAAGGTGGTTTATATCGGCAACCGGCATGAAAGCACCTTGGTGGCCAAGAAAAGCCTCAATATCCGCTCGTTCGAGGATCTCGGCGGCAAGACTGTGGCCGTGCCGATCCGCTATTCCGGCCATAACCTGAGCCTGCTCGAGCTGATGGACCAAAAAGGAATGCAGGGCCGGGTGAACATTGTTGAGCTGAATCCGCCGGACATGGCTTCAGCTTTGGCCGCAGGCTCCTTGGATGCCTATTATGTTGGCGAGCCTTTTGCCGCCAAGAGTCTGAAGGGCGGTTCTGCTGATCTGGTGTTACATGTCGAGGATGTGTGGCCGAATTTCATCTGCAACTTGGTCATTGTCAAGCAGAACACCATTGCGCAAGACCCAAAAACTGTGCGGAAATTTGTCCAAGGCGCAGCTCGCGCCAGTCTCTGGGCAAAAACGCATCAGGTGCAGGCCGTCGAAATTGCGGCCAAGTACTGGTCGCAGCCACCTGATGTAGCAAAATTTGCCCTCAGTAGCCGCAAGGTGGTCTTTGACCAGTTTCTTCCCAAACAGGAAGAGATGCAGCATATCGCCGACCTGATGGCCAAGCATGGCCTGATTGTTGATAACAAAATTGAAGGGCTGGTGGACGATCAGTTTGCCGCAGCAGTGAAAGTTGAACCCATCCAAGAAGTAACGGATATTTTGCAATAGTTCTTCTGCTTAAGTCAACAAGAAGGGGAGTAATCCAGGTTGCAGTTCAACTCCGCCAGGCAAAAGTGTGGCTCGCTTGCCAAGGAGTTTGGCTCGGCCAGAAAGGAGTTGGAGTCGGCAGCAGAGGAGTTTGGCTTGGCCGAACTCCTTTCCTGTTTAGCCACAGAGGAGTTTTGCCGACTTGCAAAGGAGTTTGAGTCGGCAAAACTCCTCTGTGGCTTGGCAAAACTCCTTTCATACTCGGCCAGACTCCTTTTCTACCGAGTAGAACTCCTCTCCAAGTCGGCAAAACTCCTCTGTTACCAAGCTAAACTGCTTGACAAGCGAGCAAGAAAGGAATATTAACTAGGAGTTAGGCAAAAAGTACCACAGCCGGAGCAAACGGTTCGCTCTCCGCTGCAACCTGGCACGCAACGCTTCTTATTGACTTGTTGACCTCTGCAAGAGGTCGAGTAACCGAATCGAAGGAACGCTCAGAACATGGTAGAGGCAACAGCACACTGTAGGCGGGAATGCCCGAGACTTGATCGGCAGGCAGCTCTCATGGTGACGAAGCTCCAGTATCCGATGACTAATCTGGAGGCCAAGCCCGCAACCACGAAAAATCTGGCTGAGAACGGCCTTTGCTTCACGGCTGAGGAACTGTACGAGCCAGGCACCATCCTCCAACTCTCAGTGCATCTGCATGGTTGGCAGCATTATCTGAACAACATCATCGCGATCCTTGACGCAGGCACGGCATCTAAGCCGCTGACCGCAATTGCCGAGGTAGTCTGGGCGCAGCAGCTGCAAGATGAGGAAAAGTATGACATTGGCGTGCGCTTCAAGGATATCTACGTGGATGACCTGCGGGCCTTCAAGAAATATTTGGAAAAACTGTTCAGAACTCCCTGAACAGTGCTAGTTATGCGTTTCCTACCAAAGAGTGGCCTTCAGCGCCAAATGGGTTTTTATATCGTTTTTATCGGCATTGTCTTCCTGACTATGGCGGTGGAGATGGAGCTTTTCCTGCGGGGCAAGGAAGTATTGGGCCTGCTGCGGGAGCAGCTTGGCGGCACGCTGCCCATAGACCTTGTTGGCCGCATTCTCGTGAAATTCAGAGTGATGTTGAGCACCCTGTTGCTCGCCATTGGCTTAGTGATGATGCTCTTTATCAAACGGATTATGTTTCCGTTGGAGCAAATCATTGAGCGAACGCGGGCAATGAGTGCCGGTGACTTTTCTGTCGCCCTATCTGAGGAGAGTAAGGATGAGCTGGGCGAGCTGGCCCGCCACATCAACGACCTGAACGCCAATGAGCAGGAATTAATCCTGTTGGCAAAAAACATGGCGGAACAGCTGCGGCAGACCTTGACGGAAGGCGACGAGGCAACGAAAATTGAAGAAGCTGTGCAGCTCATTGACGAGCTGGAAGAGACCTTAGCCGAGTTTGGCAGGAGCTTTTATCGCTGATGAATTGGCTAATGCTCCCTTTGGGCATGATAATCGCCACGGTGGCCCTGTTTTTTGGGCTGGGTGGCGGCGTGCTTTGGATGCCGGTGTTACTTACAGCCACCACGCTGCGCCCAGACGAGGCCCTGCTCTGTACCATTGTCATCCAAACCTTCGGTCAATTCAGTGCCACGGTAAGCAACAACCGGGCTGGGTTGATTAGCTGGCCTTTGGTCAAGATGCTGGTGCCGCTCGGTTTTATTGGGGTGCTTGTCGGCTCGATGCTGTCTTTTGTCCTCCACCCGGTGTTTATCAAATTGTTCCTCGGTTTAGTGATCTTCTTCATTGCCTATGCCTTCATGCGCGGCGACGACTTCTTTGTCAAAGGCTCAGACCAAGCAGACCTGGATATCGCCCGTCGCCGGGGTCGGCCTATCGCTGCGGCTGCCAGTGTATTGACCGGTTTTCTCGGTGTGGGCGTGGGTGACTGGCTAGTACCCTTTCTCAACATGCGCTGTGGCTTGGCCATGACCCGGGCTGTGGCTACCTGCATTGCTTTAATGCTCCTCCTTTCTGTAACTGCTGTTTCTGCCCAGCTCCTCTTTTTTGGTCGGGCTGTAGCCTGGCAGGTAGCCCTGCCTGCGGTCATCGGTGTGCTGCTCGGTGCGCAGTTTGGTTCACGGCTGCTGCAGCGGATGCCAGAGACCCGCTTTAAGGAGCTGTTTGTCCTCATGCTGGTCTTTATCGCCACCCATGTCACCTTCAACGCCGTCTAATTGGCCATGAAAAAAAACGGCGGCAAGAACGGTTTTGTCGGCGAAATCGAAGGCCTCGGCCTGGTCGATATCGTGCAGTTTGCCTGTCTCTCCGGCGACAATCGGAAGTTGAGCGTTCTCAGCGAGGACAATCTCGGGGTGCTGTATTTTTCCGACAACGAGATCATTCATGCTGAGTTTGGTGAGCTGATCGGCGAAGAGGCTTTTTATCGGATTATGAGTTGGCCTTCTGGCACCTTTAGTATGCTTTTTGCCAAGACCAACCAACGTACCATTGATGCCTCGTGGAATTTTCTCCTCTTAGAAGCAGCCCGTCGCATCGACGAACAAAACCGGCCTGCGGCCCAACCTGTTGAGAGCGATGAGCCAGGCCTGCCCAAGATCCTGGTGGTTGATGACTCCCGCTTCTTTACCAAGGCCTTTGTTAAACTCTTTGAAGACCAGATCAAGGCAAAAGTGGTTGGTACAGCCACCAACGGCAAGGAAGCAGTGAAGTTTCTCGAAGTGCAGGTACCTGATCTCGTCACGTTGGACATGACCATGCCAGTAATGAGCGGCGATGTGGCACTTAAGCACATTATGATCCGCTCACCTGCACCAGTAGTCCTGGTCAGCAACTTCAACGAGCAGATGTACTTCAAAATGATGGACTTCATGCGCTACGGGGCAGTCGATGTGGTGGCCAAGCCGGTTAACCCAGAGTCCTGGAAGCTGATTAGCGAGCGTCTTCAGTACATTTTGATGAACGTGCATGAGTTCTGCGTTGATAATGTCAGCCGGGCTAAGTCGCCTAAGCCTGCGGAGAAGAAACCTGCGCTGCTCAAGCCTGCGGAAAGCCTACTGCTGATTCTTGGTGGGTTAGGCGGAATGCTGGAGCTGCAAAAAATCATCCCTGCCCTCGAATACAAGGAAGACATGGCCGTGATGGTCCTCCAGAACATGTATCCTGGTATTGCCAAATATTTAGCCTCCTATTTTGATGCCTTTACACCGTACTCTGTCACCTGTCTTGATCTCGGCGAAGGGCTGCTCGGCGGCCAGTGCCGGATTGGCAACTGCCACGGCAAGCGGCAGATTGTTCTTCGTGAAGGAACAGCCCTCATCTCAGGCCGCGAGGACGAGCTGAACAAGATGTCCTTGGATGCTGACAATCTGCTCCATTCCGCAGCTGAGGTTTTTGGCTCTAAGCTGTCGGTGGTGCTGTTGAGCGGCGTAGATGTGGATTTGAAAATCGGCATGGAAGCCGTGGTGCGCAAAGGAGGTCGGGTTATTATCCAGGAACCGGAATCCTGCCTCCTGCCTGGCCCGCTGGAAGGCATCAAGTCGCTGGCGTTAGAGGAATGCTGCCTAAAACCAGAAGACATTCCGCTCTATCTGGCCGGGCATATTTGACGCATGTACAGTTTATCCTGAGACAAGTCACGCTTTCCCTGACACAGGTGAATGTTGACATGCTTCAGGTTATGCTTTACCTACCTCAAGTCACACCTAACTCGCCTCAAGTTAATCTTTACTTTCCTCATGTCAAACAAGACTCGCCTCAGGTGAAGCTTGACCTACCTCAAATCAAATCGACTTGGCCTTAAGGACAACGAGGAACGAGGCGTTGTTTACAAAATACACCTTGAGTACCTCATGAAAACACTTCGCCTCATCAGTCTCGGTTGTGCCAAAAATTTGGTTGATTCCGAGATGATGCTCGGCTCTCTAGAACTCTGCGGCTGGCAGGCGATTGAAGACCCTGGAGAGGCAGACCTGCTGTTAGTCAACACCTGTGGCTTCATCCGTCCAGCAGTGGAAGAGGCAGTGGATGAAATCCTCCGCTTGGCCGAATACAAGCACGCCGATCCCGCGAAAAAATTGGTCGTGACTGGCTGTTTGGTGCAGCGATACGGCGCAGAACTACAAAAGGAGCTGCCAGAAGTTGATCTTTTTATCGGTATTGACGACCAGCAGCGGTTGCCAGAGCTGATCAGCCACCTGCCGGGCAACAGCGGCGAGCTTGTCCTTAGCCAGCCTTCTCGTTCGCTGATCAGCAGCGCAATGCCGCGCCGCCTTTCTACACCGCCTTTCCGCAGCTGGCTGAAGATCACTGAGGGCTGCAACAACCGTTGCACGTATTGTATGATTCCCTCCATCCGAGGCGACCTGCGTAGTAGGCCTGCCGCTGACCTGGCCACAGAGGCCAGGGCCTTAGAACAAGCCGGAGTCAAGGAACTGTCGCTGATTGCCCAGGACTTGACAGCCTATGGCAGCGATTTAGATGCGGCTAATCTGGCGAGCTTGCTCCGCTTGCTGCTGACTGAGACCAGCATACCCTGGCTGCGCCTGCTCTATCTTTATCCTACCTCAGTTAGCAACGAGTTACTGGAACTGATGGCAGCCCAGCCGCGCATCGTGCCGTATCTCGACATCCCTTTTCAGCATGTCAGCGACCGGGTGCTGCAACGGATGAACCGCCGCTATGGGCAAAAGGATTTGGACCAGCTGATCAGTCGGATCCGCAGCCTGTTGCCTGATTGTGCTTTGCGTACAACAATGATGATCGGTTTTCCTGGCGAGACCGAGCAGGATGTACAGGTGCTGCTGGACTGCCTGGAACGCTGGCAGCTTGATCATGTTGGCGTGTTTCCCTATGAGGATGAGGATGGCGCACCAGCGGCGGACTTCATGCCCAAGGTACCGGAGGAGGAGAAGCAGGCACGTTTTGAACGGGTGATGGAGTTGCAAGCAAAAATCAGTAGCGAGCAGCTGCAACGCCATGTGGGCAGGAAAGAGGAGGTGCTCGTGGAAGGTTTGAGCAATGAGACCGATCTCCTGCTCGAGGGGCGCACCCGCTTTCAGGCCCCAGAGATCGACGGCTGCGTGTATATTAACGAAGGCACAGCCAGCCCCGGCGATATCGTCAAAGTCCGCATCGCCGAGGCCCATACCTACGATTTAGTGGGTGGCATCATGAGCTGATCCCAGCCAATTTTCAGGCTAGCGTTACTTTTTGCCCAGTTTTGGCTGTGCTGCCTCATCCACCCGTTCGCGCAGGTCTTTGCCCACTTTGAAGAAAGGCAGCTTTTTCGGGGCCACGTCAATCTTCTCCCCGGATTTGGGGTTACGACCCGTGTAGGAGCCATACTTTTTGACTGTAAAGCTGCCAAAGCCACGGATTTCGATGGAGTCGCCCTTGACCAAAGCCTCGCTCATAGTGTCGATGATGGTCTTGGCGACCGACGCAGTCTCGCGCACCGGTAGGTTAACCTTTTCGGCCAACGTTTCAATCAGTTCTGATTTATTCATGTATCAGCTCTCTCGTTCCCGGAACTGGACCGGTCTTCTTTTGTGTTTGCAGTCGCCTGATTATGATAACATGGCAGACTGGGCGAATAATCATCATCAATACTATTAAAGCAGGTATAGTTCTGATTGTAAAGGGGTTTTCGGAAGTATTTAGGAAAATATCTTGGCAAGATCATTTTCTCCTAAAAAACGGCAGCTGCCTAAGCCCTGCTCACCTAGCCGGAGGCCGCCATAAGCCGTCCGTTTCAGCCGCAACACCGGGTGGCCGACAGCTTGAAACATCTTGCGCACCTGTCGTTTTTTCCCTTCATGGATGACAATTTCCACAACAGTCGTCCGATCTTGTTCCTGGCGCAGCACCCGGACTTGAGCGGGCCAGGTCTTCTGACCATCCACGATAATGCCTTGCGCCAACCTCCGCAGCTCGCTCTCTTTGGGCAGGTCTCGGACTGTCGCCTCGTAGGTCTTGTTCACCTCAAATTTGGGATGAAGAATTTTGTTGGCTAGTTCGCCGTCATTGGTCATAAGCAGCGCGCCCTCGCTGTCCAAATCAAGACGGCCTACCGGAAACAAGCGCACTTTCATGTCCGGTGGCAGTAAATCGGTGACAATCGGGCGGCCTTGGGGATCAGACAGCGTGGTAACATAACCGCGCGGCTTATTCAGCAGGAGGCAGATCTTTTTTTCCTCCCGCCGGAGCAGTTTACCATCAACAGTGATGACCGCCTGGGCCGGGTCAATCTTACTGCCCAGCTCTGTGACGATCTGACCGTCCACCGTCACCCGACCAGCAACGATGAGCTGTTCTGCCCGGCGACGCGAACAGATGCCTGCCTGGGCAATGATTTTTTGCAGACGTTCCATGAGATTTCTTGCTCGTTTGTAAAGGAGTTTGGCTTGGCCAGAAAGGAATTCTGCCGACTTGCAAAGGAGTTGTACTCGGCAAAAAAGGAGTCTGGCCGAGTACCAAAGGAGTTCTACTTAGCTGCAGAGGAGTTTTGCCGACTTGCAAAGGAGTTTGAGTCGGCAAAACTCCTTTCTGGCCGACTAGGAAAGCAGTTTGGCCAAGCTGAACTCCTCTGCGGCTAAGTAGAACTCCTTTCTGGCCAAGCCAAACTCCTTTACAAACGAGCTGTACTCGTCCTTCGCTTATTTCAGCGCAATGAATGAGGCAAAGTTGATCCAACGAAAATACATCTCTGCCCAGTCAAAGCCGCTCTGTTGCAGAAGACTGAGGTTCTCTTCTGCCGTGAAAGGGATGAGGATATTCTCCAAAGCCTCGCGCTTGGCTGCAATCTCCAGCTCAGAATACCCTTGCTCCCGTTTAAATTCATGATAGACGTTGATAAAATGCCGGTTCATGCGGCTATGGCTGCCAACAATCTTCTCGCTGAGAAACAACAGCCCACCCTCTGGCAACGCCTGGTAAAGCCTGCTGATAAATTCCTGCCGAAGTAGAGGCCGGATAAACTGCATGGTGTAGTTACAGAGGATAATATCCGCGCCTTCGGCCAGCTGGTCGGCCAGATCAGGCGCGGTGATATCCTGCTGCCGGAATTCGATGTTCTTGCTGAACATCTCTGCCTTGCGCCGGGCCTTATCGAGCATGGCAGACGCGCTGTCCAAGCCAACGAAACGCAGCTGCATGTCCGGTAGCAGACGGGAAAGCTCCAGCAAGGTGGAACCGGTAGAACAACCAAGGTCAAAGATCGTGCTGCCAGGCACAGCCAACTGCCGGATCAGCGAGGCCGTGGTTTTAATCACCGTGCGATACAAGGGGACAGAACGGTCGAGCATGTCGTCAAAGACTTCCGCCACCTGTTCGTTGAAGGAGAAATCTTCTGTCACGCGACCGCTGCTGTACAGTTTGTCGCTGCTCATCGTCACTCCGAGAAGAATATTATGCTCCTGTGACAGACTGTTTTTGTTGCTAAAGATATAAAATATGTATATATACAAGGGCTATATCTCTTTGTAAATAAAAAAAGGAGCGCGCCTATGCGTATAGGCATTAATACCCTTTTCCTTGTACCCTCTGATGTGGGCGGCACCGAGGTCTATCTGCGTGAGACACTGAAGGCAATGGCCGCGCTTGCCAGTGGCGACACCTTAGTCGTGTTCACCAACCGCGAGAATGACGATCTACTGCGAGCTGATCTAGCTGCCTTTCCGCAGGTGGAATTTCACCAGCTGCCCTGCCAAGCAGCAACACGTCCGCTGCGGATTCTCGTCGAACAGTGCCTGCTGCCCTTCACTGCTAGGAACGTGCGCGTTGACGTGCTGTGGTCGCCTGGCTACACCGCTCCGGCAGTCTGCTTTTCGCCGCAGGCCGTGACCGTCTGTGATTTGCAATATAAAAGCTATCCCGAAGACATGGGCTGGCTAGAGCGCACTGCACTCGATGTGCTCGTCCAAATCGCCTGCCGTTGCTGTCAGGCTGTGCTGACTATCTCAGAGTTTTCCCGGCAAGAAGTCATCCGCTACGACTTTGCCAAAGCAGCAAAGGTTCACGCCACGCTTCTGGGCGTGAGCAATGATTTTGCCCAGAACTGGCCAGAGGATCAGGCCGAGAACATCCTGCGTAGACTGGGTGTGCACAGACCTTTTCTGCTCTGCGTTGCCCACAGCTATCCGCATAAAAATATCGACAAGCTGATTGAGGCCTTTGCCTTGCTGCAAGGGGAAATCCCACATCAGTTAGTCTTGGTAGGCAAGGGCCGCCGGGGCGAGGAGGCTGTCAGGAAAAGCCTCCTCAAGATCACCCAACCAGAGCGGGTGCTGCGCCTGCAAGGTTTGTCGGAGCAGGAGTTACGAACGCTCTATCAAGCAGCGGAGATGTTTGTTTTACCCTCCACCTACGAAGGTTTTGGCCTGCCAGTGATCGAGGCTCTGCAAGTCGGCTTGCCGGTAGTGACGGTACAGGCAGCTTCTTTGCCCGAAGTAGGCGGCAAGGCGGCCTTTTACGTACCTGAACCGGAACCAAAACTGTTGGCTGAGAAGATCAGCGAGGTGCTGCGTCTTCCTCAACAAGAACTCCGCCGCCTTGCCGAGCAAGGCCAGAAATGGGCAAGCACCTTCACATGGGTGCGGACAGCCGCGCAGACTCTCCAGGTGCTTCGCTCTATCGCCAAGCCGCAAAGCTAGGACAGTCCGCAATCACAACTGTTCAGGCTGCTGCCCCGAAAAAAGTACTACCGTTCTTTTTTAAAAGTACGCTCGTAAAGTGATCTAAACTACGGTAGTACTTTTGTCTAAACTACTACCGTTAAATCTTACGCAACAGGTCTCATGAAAAAAGTGTTGATTAGCGGAGCTTCTGGTCAGGACGGGGCCTATCTTGCCCAGCTCCTGCTGGCAAAAGGCTATGGAGTCTATGGTGCATCCCGCGATGCCCAGACCTGTTCTTTTGCCAATCTCCAGCGGCTTGGCATCCGGGAGCAGGTGCATACGCTATCCTTAGCAGTCAACGATTTTCGCAGCGTACTCCACACCTTGCAGGAGGTTGAGCCGGATGAGGTCTATAATCTGGCAGGGCAAAGTTCGGTTGGTTTGTCTTTTGAGCAGCCAGTAGAGACACTAGAGAGCATCAGTACAGCTGCCCTCAATTTTCTCGAAGCCATCCGTTTTATCGGCAGAAAGATCAAGTTCTACAATGCTGGCTCCAGCGAATGTTTTGGCGATACTGGTGGCGTAAAGGCAGACGAAGAAACTCCCTTTCGGCCCCGTAGCCCCTATGCTGTGGCCAAAGCATCTGCCCACTGGCTTGTGGCCAACTACCGCGAAGCCTACAATCTTTTTGCCTGCACCGGAATTCTCTTTAACCACGAATCTCCCCTGCGGCCTGAACGCTTTGTCACCGCTAAAATTATCGCTGCTGCCTGTCGGATTGCCAGCGGCAGCCAGGAAAAGCTGTATTTAGGCAACATGGACATCCGCCGCGACTGGGGTTGGGCACCAGAATACGTGCAAGCCATGCACCTGATGCTCCAACAGGAAAGGCCACAGGATTACGTCATCGCTACAGGCCGCAGTCGCTCGTTGGAGGAGTTTGTTGCCCTGGCCTTTCAGGAGCTTGGCCTTGACTGGCACGAGCATGTAGTGGCAGATAAAAAGCTCTTGCGCCCGACTGACATCCGCAAAGGCTGTGGCAATCCAGCTAAAGCCGAACGCGAGCTGGGCTGGAAGGCTGGTTTTCAGCTGGAAGACGTGGTGCGGGAGATGATGAAGGAGATGCTGCGGTAACACCAGGAGTACCTGGAAAATCTACCGGGTATTTTTTAGCCAGCTGGCATACCGCAGGTTATAAACTCTGCCCAACCTTCCGTCAAAGCCGATCAACAGGTTCTGCCAGCCATGAAAAAGATGAAACAGATCGAAATGTGCGCTATGATGACGGGACGCTAAGAGCTGCCAAGACCCCAGATTTTCTGGGAGGTCTGGTAGGTTGAAATAACCCAGAGAACCAACATAATGAACAAACTACGACTCGCCTTAATCGCTGGCGGCACGTCCGGGGAACGAGAAGTCTCCCTGCGCGGCGCGGTAGGGGTGGAACAGGCCTTGAATAAGGAGAAATACGAGGTTGTGCGCTACGATCCGGCCACAGACCTTGCCCAGTTGGTCGCTGATGCAAAGCAGATAGACGTAGCCTTCATCCTGCTGCACGGCATTCATGGCGAGGACGGCACAGTTCAGGGGCTGCTGGAGCTGCTTGGCATTCCCTATCAGGGGTCTGGAGTGCTGGGTAGTGCCCTGGCAATGGACAAGCATCTGGCCAAAACCATGTACCGACTGCACGGTTTGCCCGTAGCAGCCTGGGAAATGGCAACCAAGGAGCATATCAGCGAGCCTGCGCCGTTGCTGGCCAAACTCAAGCTGCCATTAGTGGTCAAACCAGTGCGGCAAGGTTCTTCATTGGGCATGTCGATTGTTCGCCAAGCAGAGCAGCTGGCTGCGGCTCTGGCGCAAGCCTTTGCACACGATAGCCAAGTTATGGTCGAAGAGTTTATCAAAGGCCGGGAAATCACGGTCGGCGTATTGGGCAACAAACAACTCATTGCCTTGCCGCTGGTCGAGATCATCCCGGACAGTCGCTACGATTTCTTTGACTATGAAGCCAAATACACGCCCGGCGCAACCCGTGAGGTCTGCCCAGCAGAGGTCGATGACCGCATCCGCGAGAAAGCGCAGGACTATGCGATCCGGGCGCACCAGGCTTTACAGCTGCGGGGGTGCAGTCGCACCGACATGATCATCCAAGGGGAGGAAATTTATCTCTTGGAAACCAATACCATCCCTGGCATGACACCAACCAGCCTCCTGCCGCAAGCTGCGGCGCAGGCAGGATTGGATTTTCCTGCTCTTCTTGATCGGCTGATTGAGCTGGCACTGGCAGCGGAGCGGTAAAAGCTTTGCCCAACAGTTTTGTGCAACCGAACAGCTTTGGCCCTCTTCCTTATGCCCCAGCAAAAACATGCCCGTTTGCCGCAAGAAGCCGTTGCTGTCACCTGTCTCTTCCTCGGCCTTGTCCTTCTCCTCAGTCTAATCAGCTATAGCCTGCCTTTACTTGGCCCAGCACCCGTTCTCCAACTCCCAGCAGAGAACTGGTGCGGCCATTTTGGCTATTACACCGCCCGCTACCTACTTTCCTTTCTCGGCATCATCCCGTTTTTTCTCACCCTGCTGCTTTTCTATCTTGCGACGGCTATCTTGGCTGCGCGGCGTATCTTTGACCGCCTGCCGTTTCTAGTTGTTGGCCTGACAGGTATTCTTCTCGCGGCAGCTGGACTGCTGGCAGGCGCAGGCCAGCTGCTTTTTCCGTCTCAATTCATCCAGCCCGGCGGCTTTCTCGGCCACCTGATCCACAGTCTCCTCGAAAATGCGCTGGGAGCAGTTGGCTCGGCCCTACTGCTGCTCCTGCTGCTCGTGGTTTCGCTGATGGCAGCGGTGCGTTTTTCCCCTTTTGCCTTTGCTCTTTGGCTGTGGCAGCAACTGCTGGCCGCTGGCGAGAAGGTCTCTGAGCTAGAGGAGCCGCTGCGGGAAAAGCTGGCCACCTGGAAGGACGAACGCGAGCAGCGCAAAGCCTTGCCGCCGCCGCTGCCCGCTGAACCAGCCGCAACCAGCAAACAATTGCCCGGCTTATCGGTCATTGTGCAAAAGCTGCCCTTTGTCCGTGAGCCAGTAAAAGCAGAGACAACGCCCCCGCCTGTCAAGCCAGAAAAGCCAGAACCTCTTCCCAAGAAAAAGCCGGTCATGAAAAAGGACTTTCAACTGCCGCCCTTGACCTTGTTAGAGGAGAATAAGCAGGAAGACATTGCCATTGACCGGCAGCACTACTATGAGGTCAGTGAAATTCTGGTGGCCAAGCTGCTTGACTTTGCTGTGGAAGGGGAAGTAATCGGGGTTTCGCCAGGGCCAGTGGTTACGACCTACGAATTCGCCCCTGCTGCCGGGATCAAAATCAATAAGATCGTTAATCTGGCCGATGATCTGGCCATGGTTTTGAAGGTAGATCGGGTGCGGGTCGTGGGTTCGATACCTGGCAAGGCTGCTATCGGCATTGAAATCCCTAATCCCAAGCGCAAGACGGTTTTTCTCCGCGATATTCTGCTTGATGGTGCATATCTCAACTCATTTTCCTTCCTCACCATTGCCTTGGGCTTTGATTCAGTCGGGCATCCGACCGTTGCAGACCTAGCGCGGATGCCGCATCTGCTGATTGCCGGAGCCACAGGCGCAGGTAAGTCCGTGGCGATCAATGCCTTTATCTGCTCAATCCTGTATAAAGCCACGCCCGACAAAGTGCGCCTGCTGATGATCGATCCCAAGCGGATTGAACTGTCTGTGTATGAGGGTATTCCCCATTTGTTGCACCCGGTAGTGGTTGAGCCGAAGATGGCCAGCCGTGCTCTGCTCTGGGCAGTGCGAGAAATGGAGCGGCGCTACAAGTTGCTCGAGGAAGCACGGGTTAAATCGTTTGCTACCTACAACGAAACTGCCGAAGACCCGCTCCCCTACATTGTCATCATTGTGGATGAGCTGGCTGATTTGATGATGGTGGCCTCCAAAGACGTAGAAACCTCGATTGCTCGCTTGGCGCAGATGGCGCGAGCCGCTGGAATGCACATTATTCTCGCTACCCAGCGGCCTTCGGTCGATGTGCTAACCGGTCTGATTAAATCCAACTTCCCCACCCGGATTTCCTTCAAGGTTTCATCGAAGGTGGATTCGCGCACCATTCTCGATAGCTCAGGGGCCGAGCATTTATTGGGGCTTGGCGACATGCTCTTCCTCCCACCCGGCGCAGCCAAGCTCAAACGCATTCATGGGGCCTATATTTCCGAGGTAGAAACGGAGCGAATCATCAATTTCCTCAAAGAACAAGGCGGGGCAGAGTACGATGAATCCATGCTGAAGATTGCTGAAGAGGATGCAGATGGCGGCGAAAACGGTGAGGAGGACTATGACGAGTTTTATGATCAGGCAGTGGCCGTGGTCAAGGAAACTCGCCAGGCTTCGATCTCGATGCTTCAGCGTAAATTGCGGGTTGGCTACAATCGCGCGGCCCGGATGATCGAGATGATGGAGCGTGACGGGCTTGTTGGCCCATCTGATGGCTCTCGGCCTCGAGAAGTGCTCGCCCCGCAGGACTGAAACACCTTTTTTTGCCGAATAACAAAAGGTTCTTGCCGAGCAACAAAGATTTTTGGCTGAGTAACAACCTTCTCTTGCCGAGTAATACAAGGTTCTGGCTTGGTAACAAAAGGTTGTTGTCGAGTAACAAAGAGTTGTGGCCAAGCAACAACATTCTCTTGCTTAACAACACAAGGTTCTGGCCGAGCAGAAGAGAGTTCTTGCTTAACAAGAACATTCTCTGGCTCGGCAACAAAGAGTTGTTGTTTGGCCACAACCTTCTTCTGCTTAACAACAACCTTCTCTTGCTCGGCAGAAACCTTTTGTTGCCGAGCAAGAACCTTCTGTTACCCAGTCAAACTTCTTGGTAATTCGCCAGCAACCTTGTGCGAGCAAGCAAGCAGCCCTGGCCATTTCGCCGCAACCAACTCCTAGTCGGGCGCAACTTAGTGGCACGAAGCCATGAGCTATTTCCTTGACAGATCGTTGCATTCCGCGATACAGGAAAGGATGGTGTACGACATCCAAACCCTAAGGAGGAGATTATCATGGAAGAGAAGCTCAGATCAGCAGATGTGCTGGTGAAAACTATCATGGAAACACCAGGTGTCCTGGATGAATTCCGAGATCATCCTGAAGAAGTTCTTAAAAAGATGCTTGCGCAAACTAAGCAGAATCTATCTCCCCGTGCTTTGGAACAAGATAAGTGTATCTATCGAACAGTGGTGGGCTTCTTAGGCGCAATTGCACTCTTCTCTGTTCTTGGTGCAATATATCTGGAAAGTGATGTGCCAGATGTCGTTACAGCTCTGGGTTCCGCAGCTATTGGGGCATTAGCTGGGATTTTATCCCCGATGCCGCAACGTTCATGATTTAGTACCGCAAAAGGACAACAAGCAGGCGTGGCTCTCTGGCTGCGTCCTGCATAAATATATGGAAGGCGTTATCCAACAGCTCTGGGTAACGCCTCATTTATTTTTATTTGCGACCCACGCAGCCTCCTGAAATAGAACAGGAAGGAGGGGAGAGCGGGGAAAAACTGGATAGACAGGAAGAGGAAGGAGAGGTATTCTTGGCGAGTGGGGAAGAAAGGAGAATGCTTGTCGTCGTCTCTTTATTTCTCTGCTGGAGAGCAAGCCAGGATTTCACCAGTGCTTCTGTCGTCACGAAGCACCTTGCTCTCTCTCGACGATGAATAGGATTCCAACAGGAGAACTTCATGAAGAACCAGATGTTACTGACAGCCCTTGCGGTTTGTTTAACCATCACCTCTGCTTGGGCTGAAGAAAAAACGCAGAAGCCTGCTGAGGAAAAAAAAGAGATTGTGGCAGAGAAAAAAGAAGTTGTGGCCGCACCAGAGGCCCCTGCACCCGTGCCTGCTGTTGTTGAAGTCAAAGCCAAAGCCTTAGATTTGGAGACTGCCCAGCGGCTGGCCTTGAAGGGGAATCCAGGCATCGGCGCAGCCCAAGCCAGAATTGAGCAGGCCAAGGCCAAAATCAAACAGATCATGGCGACACAGCAGCCGAGCGTTGATGCCCTGGCTAATTTTGGCGTATCAGGGGATAACGAGGGCGAGCTGACCGAAAACAGTGCCCTTGGTCTGCAAGGTGCTTGGCTCCTGTTTGATGGCTATGCCCGCCAATTTCAGCAAGATCAAGCAGAATACGGCGAGAAGTCTTCCGCAGAAGCCAAGCGGAACAGTCAACGGCTGTTAGTCGCGGCTGTGGCCGATGCCTTCTTTAATGCCCAGCTTGCCAAAGCCTCTATAGACATTGCGGCTGGCGATCAGGAGTTTTACGATCAACAACTCAAGGATGCGCAGCACCGTTTTGAGGCTGGCACTGGCTCTTGGGGCGATGTATTGAACATTAAAGTGCAGGTCAATTCGGCAAAAAACAGCGCGATTGTCGCCCAACGGCAGCACGAGGCGGTTCGTTATGGTTTGGCCGCGCTGCTTGGCCTTGAGAATTCAGCTCTGCCGGAGTTGGCCGAGTTAGAAAAAGATTTTGTGCCGTCAGACGAGAACGCGGCTTCAGACACCGAGGCCCTGATCAAAGCAGCCTTGAAGAATCGGCCAGATGCCAAGCGGTTGGCCTTGCAGATGAAGGTTGCAGAGGCTGGGATTCAGGTCGCTGAGGCGCAGAATTCCCCCAAAGCGCGACTTACCGGCCAGGCTGGGTTGGCCAACCAAAAAAAATTGTTCCCGGAAAGCGATGACATTGGCGCATCACTTGCTCTGAATCTGAGCTGGAACCTGTATTCGGGTGGCGCAATTGAAGCCGCAGCCACAGAAGCCCGGCAAATGAAGCGAGAAGCCGCTTACGGCTACGCTGATCTGCGTAACAGCATTGCCGCAGAGATCCGGCAGGATGCTGCTTTGCTGGCGGCAGCGGCCAGACAAGTCCGCTTGCAACAAGAAAGCGTTGATTTGGTCAAAGAGAACCGTAAGCTGGCAGAAAGCGAGTATGAGGCCGGGGCTGCCTCGCTTACCCGGCTCAATGAAGCCCAGCGCGATTTAACTGCCACCTATGGGCGGCTGGCCCAAGCCATTGTCGGCTACCATCAGGCCCAGCACCAGTTACTCGCAGCAGCTGGTAAGAACCTGGAACCGTTTGCCGATCTGCTGGCCGCAGAAGTGAAGGAACCCAAGGTAGAGCAGGGGAAGTAAATTTTTCTTGGATACGGACGCGGGCTGCACGCGCTGAACTGAGCAGATGAAAATGAGGTAGGTGCAGTTGCAGCGAGGGGCGTAGCAGTGGCTTCGCCCTTAATCCGCAACGCCTTAGTTTGGCCTGCACTTGAGGCAGTAGGAATAAATCTCATTAAAAAGGTACTGCGCACCATTGACTTCCCTGGCTCGCTCGCATACCATATAGTTAAGCCACAAATCCTCCTTTGACCGTTCCCCCTGTTCTAGCCAAGCAGGGGGAATTTTTTATCACGAGGCATTTGCGGTTTCTGCAAAAAACATTCTCTGATATCCTGCCCGGACATCAGATCGGTTTATTAACAACAGGAGGTTATCATGCTAGAGGTAACAATCTCTGCGGTCGAGAATCTGAAGTCATATCTCGCGCAGAACAACATTGACTCGGCTGTCCGCATCGCGCTGATGCAGGGCGGTTGAGCAGGCCCTTCATTGGGATTGGCTCTGGATGAGCCAAAGGACAACGACAAGACCTTTGAGGAAGACGGCGTGCAGTTTTTGGTCGAACAAAGCCTGCTGACCACCTGCGGAGCAATTAAGGTGGACTTTATGGATGCAGGTTATCGCTCTGGTTTCTCTGTCACCTCCGCCAAGCCGCTTGGTGGTAAAGGCGGTGGATGCAGTTCTGGCTCGTGCAGCACTGGTGGCTGCGGCCATTGATTGAGAAAGCAATAGCGGTTGTTCTATGCAAGCCTCTGCTCTTAGGGCAGGGGCTTTTTGTTTTCTGCTGCCGAGAAAAAGACGAGAAATGGTCGCTTACAATGGGCCGCAAAATTGCCTTACAAGAGTCTGTTCATAATTTTTGGATCGTGTATATTGGCAGAGAGGAAAAAACGACAGCACTGCTGGAAAGTATCTAGCGCATCATCGAGGCGTATGTATCAGTTCATTGCGGAAGTCCTACTACCATGCACACCTTTTTCCTAAAAATCAGAACCGACCGCATCAGTCTCTTCCGCTTCCTCCTCGAAGGGTATGACGGCCTGGCTGTCCTCTCCACCGTTGATGTTCAGCAGGGATTGGTCAGACTCATCGTGCCGAAATCCAGATATACAGAACTGTGGCAGCTGCTGGCAGCGATATGCGATGAGTTGACCCAGAAAAGCACAAAGGCACTTGGCCTGCCTGCGCAGGAACATGATTGAACAAGCCAGAGAGTTCTCCTGCTGAACTGCTGATTTTGAGATAAAAAGTCCATGCGTATTATCATCACTGGCGGCGGCACCGGTGGCCACCTTTTTCCCGGCATCGCCTTGGCCGCCGCATTGCGGCGGCGGTTTCCTAGCTGCGAGATTATGTTCATTGGCACGCAGCGGCAGCTCGACCGCGACGCACTGGCCGGACTGAATTTCCAGCAGAAGGCCATTAGCTGCATGGGCCTCAAAGGTATGGGCTTGGCGCACCGACTGCGAAGCCTGGCCAGCCTACCCAAGGCCGTGTTAGAGGCGGCCCGCCTGATTCGGCAGTTTCAGCCTGTGCTGGTCTTTGGTGTGGGCGGCTATGTTACCGGGCCAGTGCTGCTCGCAGCCAAGCTGCTCGGCATTCCGGCCTGCATCCACGAGCAGAATGCCATCCCTGGTCTCGCCAACCGCCTGACCGCCCGTTTTGTCAACAAGGTTTTCGTCTCTATTCCTGGGGATTATCCTTTTCCGCTACAGAAAACCGTGGTCTCTGGCAATCCGGTGCGGGAAGAAATTCTCGCTGCTGCGGAAAAAAAGCAGAGCCAGCAGGAAAGCAACCAGCCTTTCACCCTGTTGGTCATGGGTGGCAGTCTCGGTGCGCATCGAATCAATGTATTGATGATCGAGGCAGCGGTCATCATCAAGGAAAAACTGAACCGACCCTTCCGGCTAATTCACCAGACCGGGGTAGCTGATGCCGAGCAGGTGCGGGCAGACTATGCTGCCGCAGGTGTTAAAGAAGCCGAAGTTTTTCCTTTCATCAAAGACATGGCAGCAATTTACGCTCAAGCAGATTTGGCCGTAGCGCGGGCCGGGGCAACCTCGCTGGCCGAGCTGGCGGTCATGGGTTTGCCTGCCATTCTCATCCCCTATCCCCACGCAGCAGATGATCATCAAGCGGCCAACGCAAGCTATTATGTTGCAGGCGGTGGCGCGCTGATGTATAGGGAAGCAGGACTAACTGCCGCGCAGCTGGCCTCGGTAGTTGTGGAGTTGGCGGAAGACAGCAGCAAGCGGGCGCAGCTCGGTGCGAAGATGCGGCGCATGGCTGTCCCGGACGCAGCGGAGCGGATTCTCGCTGACTGCATGGCATTGATGGAAAAGAACCCATAGGAACAGGTCGCTGTGCCTGCCCTTTCTTGACAGCAAGATTTCATGTACAAAAAGAACAAGCACATTCATTTCGTCGGCATTGGCGGCATCGGCATGTCTGGCATCGCCGAGTTGTTGCTCTATCTCGGCTGTAAAGTCAGCGGTTCCGACCTGCGCGGCTCAGATATCACCCGCCGCCTCCAGCTTATCGGCGGTATTATCCACCAAGGTCATCAGGCAGACTGGGTCGAGGGCGCGGACGTGGTGGTGGTCTCCTCAGCAGTGGCGGCAGATAACCCTGAAGTGCAGGCTGCCCGCGAGCAGCAGATTCCGGTGATTCAGCGGGCCGAGATGCTAGCCGAGCTAATGCGCCTGAAAAAGTATGGCATCGCCATTGCAGGCAGTCATGGCAAGACTTCGACCTCCTCGCTGACCGCAGCCGTGCTGCACGAGGCAGGTCTTGACCCGACTGTGGCCGTTGGCGGCAAAGTGGACTGCTTTGGCGGCAGTAACGCGCACCTTGGCGAGGGAGAATTCCTTGTGGCTGAGGCGGACGAGAGCGATGGCTCCTTCCTCAAGCTCTCGCCAGTGATTGAGGTCGTGACCAACATTGATCTGGAGCACGTTGATTACTACCGCGATCTCGACCACATCAAAGAGACCTTTCTCGAATTCATCAGCCGCATTCCTTTTTACGGCGCGGTGGTGCTCTGCTTGGACGATGCCAACATTGCCAGCCTGCTGCCGCGCATTCAACGGCGTAAAATCACCTATGGACTCACTGAGCAGGCGGATTTGCACGCTGCCAAGATCGAGCGCAAGGGCCTGAGCAGCGAGTTCTCCGTCTATTTCCGGGGCAAAGAGCTGGGCCGGGTGCGGCGCAATTCACCAGGTCGGCATGTGATTCTCAACTCGCTTGCCGCCATCGCCGTGGCATTGGAGCTGGAGATTGAATTTCCGGTTATCGCCCATGCCTTGGAGAAATTCGAGGGTGTGCAGCGGCGGCTGCAAATCAAGGGCGAGAAACAGGGCATTCTCGTGGTCGATGACTACGGTCATCATCCAACCGAAATCCGCGCCACGCTCGATGCCATCCGTGACGGCTGGCCTGATCGCCGTTTGGTGGTGGTTTTTCAGCCGCACCGCTACACCCGCACCAAGGGCTTGTTCAATGAATTCGCCACGGCCTTCTATCGGGCCGATGTGCTCATCTTAACCGACATTTACGCGGCCAGCGAACAGCCCATCGAGGGCGTGAGCAGCGCGTCTTTGCTGGAGGCAATCAAGCGGCACGGCCAGCGGCAGGCGCATCATCACAGCAATCTGACCACGCTCTCGGCTGATCTCTGTGATTTCATTGAGCCGGGCGATCTGGTGCTGACTTTGGGCGCAGGCAATATCGTCCAGATCGGCGAGCAGCTCTTGGAGCTGCTGGAGCGAAAAGATCTCGCAAAGCCCTAACCAATCAGATTGCAGCAGAGAGCGAACCGGCTTCTTTTGTGGCGGTATTTTTTTCATCCCTCTGAATTATTGTTCCTTTCTTGCTCGCTGGCAAAGCAGTTCGGCTTGGCAAAAGAGGAGTTCTAGCGATTTGCAAAGGAGTTGTACTCGGCAGCAGAGGAGTTTTGTCGACTAGGAAAGGAGTTTTGCTCAACAGAAAAGGAGTCTGGCCGAGGAGCAAAGGAGTTTGAGTGGGCTGTAGAGGAGTTCTGCCGACTAGGAAAGGAGTTTTAATCGGCAAAACTCCTTTATTGCCGACTAGGAAAGCAGTTTGGCCAAGCCGAACTCCTTTCTTACCGAGTCAAACTCCTTGGCAAATGAGCAGTATTCTTCCCTGGCTTGTTGATTTATGCAGGAGATCTTATGAACGAGCAACAGCGCAGGCTGCTGGCAACAGCGGGTTTGGCTCAACTTCGCTTTGATGCGCCGATGGCCGAATACTGCACCTTGCGGGCAGGCGGCAACGCAGCGGCTTTGGTTGATGTCCAATCGACGGAAGAACTGCGCCGCCTGTTGGTATTACTCGCCGAAGAGGAAATTAAATTTTTCGTCATCGGGCGCGGCTCCAATCTCCTCGTGACCGATAGTGGGTATTCTGGTGTCATCATCCGCCTTAAAGGAGAATTCAACGCCTTTGCTGTGCAGGAACGCGGCCCGGATTTTACTGTCGTCAAGGCTGGGGCAGGCTGCGCCTTGGGCAAATTGGTTTCTTGGTGCAGCGGTCAAGGCTTGGCCGGGCTGGAATTTTTAGTCGGCATCCCTGGTTCTGTCGGTGGCGCAGTGCGGATGAACGCTGGTGCCTGGGGCAGTGAGGTCGGTGAGAGACTACTGGCCATAGAATTTGTTGACAAAGAGGGAAATATCCGGCACAGTTCGGCAGCGGAGTTGCGTCTGAGCTATCGCAACTTGGCCCTTGTGGAAGGAGAGATCGGCAAGACAGCCATCACGGCAGCTTGGTTTGGTCTGAATTATGATCAAGAAGAGAAAATCCGTAGCCGCTGTGCCGCTTATCTGGTACAGAGAAAAGGCAAGCAGCCAGCAGGTGCAGCTTCGGCAGGCTCGTTCTTCAAAAATCCACCTGGCGATTTCGCGGGCAGGCTGATTGAGGCAGCTGGTCTCAAAGGCGCGAGCTGCGGCAGGGCGATGATCTCGCCGGTTCATGCCAACTTCCTTGTCAACACCGGCGGCGCGACAGCGACCGACATCCTCGCCCTAGCCGAACAGGCGCGGGCTGAGGTTTTCGCCCGCTTCGGCATCTGGCTGGAGCCGGAAGTGCAGATCATTCAGGAGGCGAATGCGTAGTGGCAAAATCGCAAAGCCCGCTGCTTGGCTCGAACCGGCGGCGGTACCGGCGGCACCGACCAGGGCATTCCAGCACCTTTCGTAATTTCCGGGCAACAATTGCTGGTTCCAAATGGTCTGTACCGCCAGTCAACAATGGCCCGTATCGAAAGGATAGCACAGAACGCGGCAGTGCGCGGGAATATTTGTCCAGGTCAGCACTACTTGCTGGGTTATTGGCAGTGCTGCTCGGCGTGACTGCCTTGCGCGGCTATCAGGTGCTGGAAAACTCAGGGGCGTTCCGAGTGCGACAGATTACGGTGCAGGGCTGCCGAACGGTGCGCGAAGAGCAGCTGCTGGCCCTGGCCGAAATCCGGCAGGGTGCGCCGTTGCTTGGCTTTAATTTATCTGAGGCAAAGCAGCGCATCCGGCAGCATCCGTGGATCGACCGGGTCAACATTCAGCGATCCTGGCCGGATACCCTTCTGATTAAGGTTCAGGAGCGGCGACCTCTGGCCCTGATCAATTTAGAGGGCGGGCAGGGACTGCATTATGTAGATCAGAACGGCATTGTCTTTGCTCCGGTCGAGGCAGGCCAAGATTTGGATTTTCCCGTGATCACCGGTATCAGCTTGCCTAGAATACCGCCCGGCTTTAGCCTGCGCGAGGGCGCAGCAGCGGACGCAGTGCAGTTTCTCCAACTGACTGCCCAGGGTAATCCTATCCTGCCGATGCAGGCTCTTTCTGAGGTACGAGTGAGCAGGGAGCAGGGAATTATTGCCTATCTTGCCGAACGGCCCTTTCCTATTTATATAGGATGTGGTAATATCAAACCCAGATATTATCAGCTCGTCAGGCTGCTCGAGCGGTTGTATCGCAAAGAGAAGATTGATCATATCAGAGAAATTCGCATGGATTACCAGCTTGGCCGCATTCTGGTGGCCAGCTTGGAGCCATAGGCGGAGTGCGAAATGGAAGAGCTGGAGATAAAAGAGGCGGTACCTGAGGTAACCGAAGCGGTCACGCCAGTGGTCCGGGAAACCGGTTCTGGCGAGTTGGTCGCTGGGCTGGATATCGGTACGACCAAGATTTGCGCGGTGATCGGGGAAGTCTTTCCAGACGGCTGCCTGAACATCATCGGCGTAGGTACAGCTGCTTCTTCAGGCATGAAGAAGGGCGTGGTGGTCAATATTGAATCCACAGTCCGAGCGATCCGGCAGGCCATTGATAGTGCCTCAGACATGGCCGGCTGTGACATCGAAACCGTCTATGTGGGCATTGCCGGCACCCATGTCAAGGGCTTCAACTCGCCTGGCATTATCGCCATCAACAACCAGCAGATCCGCCAGCGCGAGATCGACGCAGTTATTCAGGCTGCGCAGACCGTCAAAGTTTCTGACAACCAGCAAATCATCCATGTCCTGCCCCAGGAATACATGGTTGACGACCACACCGGCATTCAGAATCCGATGGGCATGACTGGGGTGCGGCTGGCCACTAATGTTCATATCGTTACTGCTGACATCACCTCGTTGCATAATCTGATCACCAGCTGCAACCGGGCCGGGCTAAATGTAGCTGAAGTGGTGCTGGAGTCTGTAGCCTCTTCCAAGGCCGTGCTTACCCCAGATGAGATGGAATTGGGCGTGGCTCTGCTCGATATTGGCGGCGGTACTACTGACTTGGCCGTGTTTTGTAACGGCACGATCAAATATACCTGGGAGCTGGCCCTTGGTGGTAATAACCTGACCAATGATCTCTCGGTTGGCCTGCGCACGCCGCTCCAGGAAGCTGAATTGCTCAAGTACCGCTATGGCGGCGCACTTTCTTCTCTCATCAAGGAAAACCACATCATCGAAGTGCCGACCGTGGGTGATCGCAAGGCCCGCAAGGTTTCTCAGCGGGTGCTGGTGGAAATCCTGGAGGCCCGGATTGAAGAAATTTTGCAGGTGGTGAACAAGAAGCTGTGCGGTTCCGGTTACCGGAATCGGATTAACGCGGGCATGGTCATCACTGGCGGTACAGCTCTGCTGGCCAACATTGTCGAGCTGGCCGAGCAGGTCTTTGACATGCCAGTACGAATTAGCTGCCCGCAAGGCGTAGGCGGCAGGGTGGAGGATATTGAATCCCCGCGTTGTACTACCGCAGTCGGACTGGTGCTGTACGGCAGCACCGCCCGTAGTATCCAGCTGCCGGAAAGCAGCAGCGTGATCAGTAGAGTGAAAAATTTTTTGAAAAATATCATTTAAAGCATTGAGCGGCGGACTGCGCAGCTGTACAATGGATCGGGCTGATGTAGGCGAAAATGCTTAAAGAGGGAAGTATGTCATACAGAATGGCGGAAGAAAAGGCAGTGGCGACAATCAAGGTGATTGGAGTCGGCGGCGGCGGTGGCAATGCCATCAATACGATGGTCGAACATCGACTGGCCGGGGTGCAATTTATTGTTGCCAACACCGACATGCAGGCACTGGAGAAGTCCAGGGCGGATATCCGCATCCAGCTCGGGCCGACTGTGACCAAAGGCATGGGGGCTGGGGCTGAACCTGAAGTTGGGCGGAAGGCCGCTGAGGAAAGCCTGGAAGATTTGAGTAATGCCATTGCCGATGCTGACATGGTGTTTGTTACTGCCGGGTTGGGCGGTGGCACAGGCACCGGGGCGGCACCAGTGATTGCTAAACTGAGCAAGGAAAAAGGTGCGCTGACCGTCGCGGTGGTCACAAAGCCTTTTTACTTTGAAGCCAAGAAGCGGATGCGCAATGCTGAGGCTGGCTGGGAAGAGCTGAAGAAGAACGCCGACACCATCATCACGGTGCCGAATGACCGACTCCTTGGTCTGATGCAGAAGAACTCCACTTTGGTGGAGATGATGAAGATGGTTGACGATGTGCTCCTCCAGGCTGTCAAGGGAATCACGGACCTGATCAACCTGCCCGGTCACATCAACGTTGATTTTGCCGACCTGAAAACGGTGATGAAGGAAGTCGGCCCAGCGATCATGGGTTCTGGCTCTGCGTCTGGGGAAAACCGAGCTGCGGAGGCCGCCAAGCGGGCCATTGACAACCAACTGCTCGAAGACGTGGGCATTGATGGTGCACTGGGTATCTTGATCAACATCTCGGCCACCAGCTCGATGACTATGAACGAGTTCATGGAGGCTTCGGCCTTGATTCAAGACAAGGCACACGAGGATGCTAACATCATCATTGGTGCGCTCTTTGACGAGAACATGGGCGATGAGCTGCGGGTAACGGTAATTGCCACAGGTATCTCTAAAAAAGAGGAATCGGACACCATCTCAGAGCTGGATGCAGTGGGACGGGCAGGCAGAAAGGGTGCTACTGCCAAGTTAGAGCAGGAGAAAATCCTCCAGGAGCCAGAGCGGCCCCTGGAACACCGCGCAGTCAGCTTTGCTCGCCCCAACCCAACCCCCAAGGGCATGATGCGGCCCATGCCTACGCCAGTCTTTGACGATCAGAACGATTTGGCAGAATGGGATGAACCGGCCTATATCCGCAAAAAGGCCAACTAAGCCGCTGTTCGCTGGCGCAACGATTTCCTTTTGCACGCCCTGCTCGCAGCAGAGACCGGCACTGTCCGCAAAAAGTGGAAGGGCCGCCTGGCGGCTGCTTTGCTGTATCCGCATACCTATGCCGTAGCTGTTTCTAACCTTGGTTTTCAGCTGGTGTACCGCTTGCTGAACCAAGTTGACCACCTTGTCTGCGAACGTTTTGTGTATCCGCAGGCTGAGGAGCAGGTGTTCCGCTCGCTGGAATCTGGTCGCCCCCTGTCTGATTTCCCCCTCGTCTTTGCTTCCATTAGTTTTGAACACGATTATCCCCGGCTCGCAGCAATGCTGGCTGCGGGCGGGATTGCGCCTTATGCGGCTGACCGCAGTAAGCTAGTTGCTGCTGGCAATCCGCTAGTCATTTTCGGCGGGGTAGGGGTGTTTATGAACCCGGAGCCGCTCGCCCTTTTTGCCGACCTGATGGTGATCGGTGAGGCAGAGGCAATCCTGCCGCAGCTGCTGGCAGAACTTGCTGAAACCAACGACCGCCACGCCCTGCTGCACCGCATTGGCGCAACGCTGCCTGGCTGCTATGTGCCGAGCGGTTACAAATTCACGTATGATGATGTAGGCCGGGTACGGGAGATTGTTGCCGCGCCGGGTTTGCCGCAGCGCGTCCGCCGCGCCGTGTTGCAGACCAGCAACCAGGCTGCGCATTCTGAATTACTCTCGCCAGACGCTGAACTCGGCATGTATATGACCGAGCTAGGCCGGGGCTGTAGCCGAGGCTGTCGTTTCTGCGCCGCCGGCTTCATCTATCGCCCACCTCGGCTCTGGGATGCCGAGGCGGTCTTAGCTGGTTTGGCGGCGCGGCCTAATGGCGTTGATCGGGCTGGCTTGCTCGGCATGGAAATGGCTGACGCAGACACCCTGGATCAGATCGCGGCCTTTCTGAGTGCCAGCAACTGCTCGCTCTCTTTTTCTTCCTTGCGCGCTGACCGGATTTCCCCGCGCCTTCTTGAGTTGCTTGCCCACTCCAAGCTGAAATCAGCAGCTATCGCCCCGGATGGCTGCTCGCAACGCCTGCGCCAGGTCATTAACAAGGGGTTAGCAGAAGAAGATCTGCTGCGGGCAGCTGGCGCGTTGATTGAAGCTGGGATTTTTACCCTCAAGCTGTATGTGATGATCGGTTTGCCCACAGAAACCCAGGACGATTTGGCTGAATTGGCCGACTTGGTGCGCAAGGTGCGGGACTGCATCCTGCCGATAGGCAGAAAAAAAGGGCGGGTCTGTGAAATCGTCTTGTCGGTCAACAGTTTTGTACCCAAACCGTGGACTCCTTTTCAATATCTCTCGTTCGGCGGCTTAGATGCAGACGCAGCAGGGCGCGATCAGAGTGAAAAAACCGCCTTGCTGCATCTGAGCAACAGCATTAAGTATCTCAAAATCGCGCTGGCAGGCATAGACAACGTGCAGTTTAAGGCAGATCGGCCTGAAACCGTGTTGCCGCAGGCGGTGTTTGCCCGGGCAGACCGCCGGATTGCCCCAGTCCTGCTGGCAATGGGCAGCGGCAAGGCCTCGTTGAAGCAGGCCATGAAGGCGCAGGGTTTGACGGCCTGGCAGTATGCAGTCAGACCAAGAGCAACGGATGAGCTGTTCTGCTGGGAGGTGCTGGATCAGGGGATCAAGAAGGAGTATCTCCAGCGCGAGCTAGAAAAGGCCTTGCGGGCAGAAGCAACTGCGCCCTGCGAGACCGCGCACTGCCGCCGCTGCGGGGTTTGCGGCAGCTGAGACGGGGAAAAATCATAGTGCAGCGGTGAAAAATGGTCGTGCAGCGAGGAAAAATCATTCTGCAACGGTGAAAAATGACAATGCAGCAGTGAAAAGTCATAATGCAGCGGAGCAAAATCGTTCTGCAAGGGGGAAAAATGACCGTGCAGCGGGTAAAAGTCATCCTACAGAGCTGCACAGACGTTTTTCCCTCCTGCACACTGACTTCAGGGCACCGTTAAGAGGCTTCTCGCACCATTTTGTTGATCTTGGTATAGTCTGTCTTGCCACTGCCAAGCAGCGGAATGGCTTCTACCCGCAGCACCGCGCGGATATTATGCAGCGGCGACAGGCCAGCGGCCCGAATCACTTGGTTGACCTCTTGCCGGTCAATAACCAAGGTCGTCATCAGCACCAATTCAGGGTGCTGTTCCTCACCAGCAACCGCCACAGCCAGCACTGGCCCGTCTCCAGCTGGATAATGGGTCTCCAAAACCTGCTCAATAGCCGGTAGAGAAATCATTTCCCCGCCCAGTTTGACAAAACGCTTCAGCCGTCCAGCAAAAAATAGCACCCCATTCTGTTCATAAACCAGATCGCCGGTATCATACCAAGACTCACCCCTAAATTGGACAAACGGCGACTTAGCTTCCCCAAGATAACCGGCAAAGACATTCGGCCCGCGCACCAGCAAGCGGCCATTTTTGCCCGGTTCTACCGGCTGGCCGGTTTCTACATTGAGAAGAACATACTGCATGGACGGCAGAACCTTGCCAATTGAGCCTGGCCAAGGATCAGCAAGCGCATTATTGATCGACACCATCGGCGAACACTCAGTAACCCCATATCCTTCGCAGATGACGGCCCGTGGACACTTCTCGCGCAGGGCCGTAAAGACATGCTCTGGGCACTTTTCCGCGCCAGAGCCAATCAGCCGCAAGGATTGCAGCAATTCTGGCTTACCAGCCCGCAGCATTCCCTGTAAAAAGGTCGGCGTAGTAATTAAGGTCGTGGCCTCGTAGGCCCCGGTCATGCGCGCTAACATTGCGCCTTCCGTCGGATTGGGCCAATAGACCGTGCGCAGGCCAGAACAGAGCGGCAGAATCACGGTGCCAGCCAACCCCAGCGAATGAAAGATCGGCAGGATGCCTAAGAGCCGGTCATTTGAGGTCAAGGACAGCACCTGGGCAAAGTCGCGGAGATTGGATAAGAAATTGCTGTGCGTCAGCGGCACTGCTTTGGGTCGCGCCTCAGAACCAGAGGTAAACAGAATAGCGGCGTTGTTGGCAATCTTGGCTTCGCGGAGCTGCTGCCAGGAAAAATAGCTTTTCAGCAAGGCACTGAGCTTGCGTTTCGGGGTGATATTCGCGGCCATTTCCTCTAAATAAAGCCACTGCACGCCTACTTGCTCTAAATCGATGCCTTGGCCAGTCAGCTTACTGGTCAACGCCTTGGCCGTGATCACCTGACTTGCGCCAACTACGTTGAGCGAGTGCTGCATATTGGCGACACCGCTCGTCCAGTTGACCATTACTGGCTCCTTGCCGCTGAACACGACGGTCAGCCAGGTGATAACCGCGCTCACTGAGCCTGGGAGCATGATTCCGACGCGCTTGCCAGGCAATTGTTCGATTTCTGGCAGCAGCGCGTAGATCGACATAATCAACTGCCGCCAGGTTTTATCGCCCCTGAGTTGATCAGACAGAATCACCTGATCAGGAGCTTGCTTTGCTTGCTGGAGAAACAGTTCCGCAATGGTTGCGCCTTCCGGGAAGATCAGGGGCCTTTGCTGCACAGTCTTGAACCATTGCGCGGAAACTGGTTTCAGCTCTACCCCAGCTAAGGTCGGCATGATTCCGCCTGCGGCCAGGATGCAATCCGCGACCGTCTTCAGGGCTTCGAGATTATCCGCTGCCACCCCAAATTCCTGCTGAAGCCATGCGCCAAACTCTGCCAGCACTAAGCTGTCTAAGCCAAGATCAGCGGCTAAACTATCCTGTTCATGAACTATGGCTGCCCCAGCCAGCTCTTGCAGTTTATCCAGAACCAGTTTGTGCGTGGACGCAGGGATTTTGGCTAGGTCTGTTTCGGCAAATTCTGGCTGCGCTTCATCGTGGTAGATCGGGCTGTAACCTTGCCACCAATAGAGCGGCACTTCGGTGTTCCGGTCAGGATGGCGATTGTAGAACTCCTCCAACCAGCGGTTCAGCTCCTTCTTTTCTGCCCGGCGCGGGAATTTATCTGGCTCGACCAGCTCAATTACCACCTTCCGCCGAGGCATGAAGAAGATCCCGTTGGCAAGCACAGCCAAGGTCAGCTTGCCCACATCCTTCAACAGCGCGGGAATGCCCCGCGCCCGGCTGTAATGACTACCCCACAGGCCGCGAACGCGCAGCAAGACGATGCGCACTTCTGGCACCGCATGAATAATTGAGACCGCACCGCTGTTGCCGCCAATCACCTCAAGCTGGCCTCGGCTAATCCGGCCTGAGGGATAAAGAAGGACGTTGTCACCTCGCTTCAAGGAGGCAATGATTTCCTCCAAGCCTGCATAAACCTGCTCCTTGACCTGTTGGCCACTGGTATTCAGGTCAGGGATGCGGATCACCCGCATTTCGTCCATCAACCAGCGAAACAGAGGATGGGACGTTTGGTCGGCATCGGCCAGCGGGCGCGGGGCATAGCGGTTATAAAGCAGGCTCATGATGATCACCGGATCAATCAAGGCCTGATGATTGGGCAGGAAGAGAATCGGGCGATGATCGTCGCGGCTCTTCTGCTTGATGGCAGCCATACCCTCCACGCGGATGCGGTAACGGAGACGAAGTAAGAGGGCAAAGAGGAGATTAAGCAGGATCTTCATTGTATGTCCTCAAGGAAAAGTGGGAACAGAGTGGTTGATCTCCGTCAGCACAGTCTTCTAGCACACCGTCCTGACACAGTTTCTCTGGCGCAATGTCAATCGCGCCTTCGCACCAGGTAGGAACGCCGTGATCAAGCTGAACAGCGGCAAAAACGCTGGCCTCTTGGAGTGGGGCTGTCCACCTCAATGATTCTGCTCCAGCTCCTGGGCCATCCGCATTCCTTGCGCCACATCGACATAGAAGAGCAGCCCGGCTCCGATGATGAACAGCGCAATCAGGGACAGGATGCCCGTGCGCGGGTCGCCTGAGATCACACCCACCCAGCCCATCAGCAGCGGGCCGATGACGGCGGCGAACTTGCCGAGCATGTTGTAGAAGCCGAAGAACTCTGCGGCCTTGTTCTGCGGGATGATACGGGTGTAGAGGGAGCGACTGAGGGATTGCACACCGCCCTGTACTAGGCCGATGCCCACAGCGAGGATGTAGAATTCGCTCTGCTGCCGCATGAAGTAGGCCCAGAACGTGATCAGGATGTACACCCCTATGCCGATCAGGATGCCAGTCTTCGCGCCCAGCCGCTCACCGAGCTTGCCAAAGGCGATGGCCGCTGGAAAGCCAACAAACTGAGTGATCAGCAGCGCAGTCATCAAACCGGTCGGCTTCAAGCCTATGGCCATGCCGTAATCCACTGCCATGCGGACAATGGTGTCCAGAGCATCGATGTACAGCCAGTAGCCTGCGAGGAACAGCAGCACCTCCTTCAGCTTGCGGATCTCTGCAAAGGAGCGGGCCAGCTGCCTGAAGCCATCCGTGACCATGCCCAAGCCGGGCCGCTCTTGCTGGCCTTGAGCTTCATCCACAAAGAGCAGTACCGGCAGCGAGAAGACCGCCCACCAGAGAGCGACGACCACATATGACCAGCGCACCGCCTCTGCCGCGTCGGTGAGGCCGAAGAGCTGCGGCTGCTGTGTCATGAAGATGTTGAAGGCGAAGAGGATGCCACCGCCCAGATAGCCGAAGGCAAAGCCCAAAGCGGAGACGAGATCTACCTTCCTTGGCCCGGCCACATCAACCAAAAGCGCGTCGTAGAAGATGTTACCACCAGAGAAGCCGATTGTCGCGAGCACATAGAGGCAGGCGGCCAACTGCCAGTCGCCCTTGCTGACCAGATACAGCGCGGCGGTCATCACAATACCAAGGAAGGAGAAGAAGAACAGGAAGCGTTTCTTCGCGCTGCCCCGATCGGCGATGGCCCCCAGCACTGGAGCGGCAACCACGATAAGCAGGCTGGAAATGGAGTTGGCTGCGCCTAGCCGGAAGGTGCTCTCCACGGCAGAGCTACCTGCGCTCCAGTATTGCTTGAAGAAGACCGGAAAGAAACCGGCCATCACCGTGGTCGCAAAGGCGGAGTTGGCCCAGTCATACAAGGCCCAGGAGATGACCTTCTTGCGGTCGTAATCAGGCTTGTTGTCCATGTCTGTCACCGGTAGGGAGAACGTGGGTTGGTGTTGATGAGCGGATGGCATCAGGCAGCACAGTGGTCTCCATGCTCACAGTCCTGCCTGCTTGCAGGCCTTTTCTAAGATCATGTTCTTGTTGCCTTGGAGTTTCTCGATCAGCCGGGCACGCTTGCACTCCCACTTATCAACCGGATCCAGCTTGTTCCATGCTTCGAAGAGTTTGATGTTCTTCTCCGCAATCACACCGCGCCCGTAAGCCGCTTCCATGTACATATATGTTCTGGCTATGTCACCGAACTTATCATCGGGCGGCTCGGCCTTCTGATCCTCGATCTCCATGTTACAGGCCCCGTACTCGCGCTTCTCTCCCTCAAGCATCCCGAAGCTGTAGTTACTCCGATCGCCATTGACCTCGCCAATTGCCGGTACGAGGTTGTACATATCTGCTTCCATCAGCTCAAACTGCGGACTGGCCTTGGCCGCGCATTTCCGTCCCTTGTAGGCCTTGCCCTTGCTATCGACACAGTCAGGATGCCCATCGCGCCATTCAGGGAAACTCTGGCCAAAGGACTCTGCGGCCACGATATGCTCCCATTCGATACGATTAGCCCTGGCTTCATTCTTACGGAAATGAAAACCGCTCTTGCTATGATCGAGCTTGAAGTCCTCATCAAAGGTACTGCCGCAATAGAAGGTGGTGAAGTGCTGGGCAGAGATATACATCTTCTCCAGCAGGTTTTTGGCTTTATCAAAGGACGTGATTTGGGTATTCCCCTCAGTCCTGGGCAGGTCAACAGCTTTATCTGTAGGCGTAGTTTTGCTCTTACTCGGTTTAGGCGCACCCTTGTCTTCAGGATACAAGAGAGAGCGCAGCGATGCTGGAATGTGCTCCCGGAGTAAAGCTGGCGCACTGCCAGTGAAGACCAAGAAGCCCGCCGCAGCAGCTATGACGAGCACGGTAACGAGTTTCTTCAACGGAGGGGCGTTCTTCTTCCGGGCGGCCATAATAGGGTTTCTCCTAGTAGATACGGTTAGGCGTTAATGATCGCACCTGGCGATCACGCTGATAATCTGCCCTTCTCATTCCAGGGCGAACACAGGGGTTCGCCCCTACGAGATGGACAACCTGGCGCAGGGTAAGGGAATCATTGTATGATGGCCCAGCTCTACTCGGCATAAGAAGCGTTCGGCTTGGCTCAACTTCTTTCCTGTTAAATCCCAATCCATATTGAGGCCAATCATCTAACAGTACTGTTGCCAATCAACTAACAGTACTGTTGCCAACCAACAGTACATACTGTTGCCAATCAACTAACAGTACTGTTGCCAACCAACAGTACATACTGTTGCCAACCCTCAATCAGTATTGAGACCAACCCCTGATACATACTGAGACTGAACCCTAATGTATATTGCGGGAAAGTCAATACCTCCATGAGGTACTCGGCCCAACTCCTTTATCAGCGAGTAAGAAACAAGTACGCTGCCGCAGCAGCGGATAAGAGAATACTACTCGATCTGTCCTGGGCTTGCAAAGGGCGCATCTGCTTTTTAGCCTGCATTCTCGCCTTAGTTACCTTGCTCCACCCATACCGAAACCCTGTCTCGCTGACCACGGCTATCCACCAGGACGATCTCATGTAAGCCTGGCCCTGGTGGAGCGCATGAGGCAATGGCATTCTGCTGCTCACGGCCTAGAGGCTGACCATTGATCAGCCAATGAAAGGGTGGAGTACCGCCATAGGCTTTGAGGACAAGGACAGGATTACTGCCTAGATCAAGACTGCTGCTATCGACAGGGAAATAGATGCGGGGCTTTGCCTGCTGACCTGGCTCTGCCGAGCGGGTGAAGTACTGGAGATGCGGTGGTAACTGGCTGTGACTCAGCCGCCTTACGCCAGCGGGCGGGCCTTCTGTACTCTCTCCTGCTGGCGCAGGTAAGGCAGCAAAGGCTTGGAGCAGCACAGGCACAGCCAGCTCTGCACCAGTGGTGCGCTTACCGTAACCACCATCAGGCCGCCCTACCCAAACGCCGACAGTATGCTGTCGAGTATAGCCTAAGGCCCACGCATCCCGGAAGCCATAGGAGGTGCCAGTCTTATAGCGGATGCCACTTCTACTCACTGCTGTGGAGCCAGCGGTTAAGGGCATGGCCCGGAGGATATCATCGACTTGCCAGGCTGCGGCTGAAGAGAGGAGCTTGTTCGCGCTAGAGGGAGAGCTGCTCGGCTGAAAGGAAATCGGGCGGCACTGTCCTCTATCAGCCAGAGCAGCATAGAGGGTGAGCAGATCGCGCAGATTGACGGCGGTGCCGCCCAAGGCTAAGGATAACCCTTGCTCTTCTGGATTACGGCCCATGAAGATCCCAACATAGGCAAAGCGAGTCAGCAGCTGCTGTGGGCCAACCCGCTCCAATACCTGGACCGCAGGCAGGTTCAACGACCGTTGCAGGGCCTCGCGTACCGAGACCCAACCGTGGTGGGTGCGGTCAAAGTTATCTGGGCCATAACTCCCAAACCGCTCTGGGCGGTCGAGGATCAGGGTTTCAGGGTGAAGGATACCCTGCTCAAAGGCCAAGCCATAGATAAAGGGCTTGAGTGCCGAGCCTGGAGACCGTCGGGCCTTAGTAAGATCGAGGCTACTGATCCTGTAATCGCCTGAACCGACATGGGCTACTACCTGGCGGCTGCGGTTATCAACCGCCAGCAGGGCCAATGTTCTTTTGCCCTCTTCACGTAACCGCTGCTGGGCTTGGGTCGCAATAGCTTCCAGCTTCTCCTGGAGTGGGCGATCTAGGGAGGTGATAATCAGCTTCTGCTCAGGGTCGGCAGCATGGAGCTGACGGCTGAGATGTGGGGCAAGGAATGGCCTGGAGTACCGTTTGTTGGGAACCGGCTGTAACCGTGCTAGGGCTGCTTGTTCCGCACTCAGCAGGCCGTTCTCAACCAGGCGGGCCAGCACTCGGTTCCGAGCTAGGACTGCCTGCGCAGTATGACGATCAGGCCGCCGCCTTTCTGGTGACTGAGGCAGGCTGATCAGCAATGCCGCCTCAGAAGGCGTGAGTTGCGCCGGGCCTTTCTGAAAATAGAAGCGGCAGGCAGCCTCAATCCCTTCAATATTCCCGCCATAAGGAGCTAAGGTGAGATAGGTTTCGAGGATCTCCTGCTTACTCAGATACCATTCCAAGCGCAGGGCTTGGGCCATTTCCACCAGCTTACCAACAACAGTGCGAGGATGCGGCTGAAGCAAACGCGCGGTCTGCATCGTAATGGTTGAGGCACCAGAGACAATCTTGCCCTGGCCAAGCAACTGTACCAAGGCGCGGCCCAGGGCTAAAGGATCAACGCCATGATGCGACCAGAAGCGCCGGTCTTCGCAAGCTAGGAGGAGACGGATGAACTCATGGTCTATGCGCTCAAGCTGGGCAGGCAATCGCCAGTAGCTGCCCTTGCTGGTGGTGAAGAGATGGAGTAGCCTACCCTGGCGGTCAAGCACTTGGGTTGAACAGGGGACTGGCAACTTGTCTGCCAGCGAGGGGATAAGCAGGAAGAACAGCGCACCGCATCCCATACTGACCGCAGCAGCGATCAGGATTGCAAGGCTCTTGAGCTTCATGCAGAGGTGCTCTTCGGGTATCCTTTACTCCAGCCTATGCACGAGACTAGTACTGGTTCACCCACTGCGCAACCAAGAAACTTGGCTGCACTACCCTGGTTCACGGCCAGTTCCAAATACCCTGCACTGTCAATCAAGGCCAGCAGACAACCCGGATCAGCTTCCGCATAAATTCGGCCCAGGCTTACCTTCTGGTCTCGGATACCCACCGTAACATTACCTGAGTGAACAAGCCATTCCACATCTGCCCGGGTAATATTGGTCTGGAGATTACCGAAGTGATCAATCTGGACAACCTGTCCCTTAATATGACTTGCTGTAAAGGTTGGTCTGGGCAAAGGTAACTGGAGACAAGAAGCCATCTCCATTTGTCGTCCGATATCCTTATAAGGAAAGCCGCCTGCCAAGGCCGCAGCCGCAGGGGCCATAATATCCCTACCATGAAAGGTTGGACTAATGTTCTGAGCAAAGAGGGACGGATTTCCCAGCAGGCGAACGCTCTTAATTACCTGCTCTCTGAGGAGCAGTGAGAGTATACCGTTGTCCGGGGCAATAAACAGCTGCGCGTCAGAGCGGGCAGCCAACAGTCGTCTCTGACTGCCCACCCCTGGATCGACAATGGTCAGATGAATGCTACCAGGGGGGAAGTAGGAATAACTGGCATGAAGGGTCCGGGCAGCAGCGAGAATATCTTGGACTGGCAGACTATGACAGAGGTCAAGGATCCGTACCGTTGGATTTCGGCAGAGCATAGCACCCTTAAGCTGGCCGACATAGGGATCGTCCAGGCCGAAATCAGTAAGCAGGGTGACGAGGTTATTGGCTTGGAACACAGTGATCTCAGTTGGGGCCATTCCATCTAACAATAAAGTCCATCTCCCGCAGCCGTGCTAAATCCTCCTCAATCTGCGACCCAGTGGTGGTCAGATAGTCACCGACTATGGCCCCGTTCGCCCCAGCAGCAAAGCAGCGGTATTGATTACTCCCAAATTGCTGACGGCCACCAGCAATGCGAATCACCGCTGTGGGATGCAGGAAGCGGAACAGGGCTATGGTAGTTAATACTTCCTCAAGAGGCAGGGGTGTTAGGTGCCCTAAAGGTGTCCCTGGTAACGGCGTAAGGATATTAATGGGAATGGAACCAACGATGCCGAGCTGTCGCAGTTCTAAGGCCAGATCAATCCGATCTTCCATAGTCTCACCCATGCCAATAATACCACCAGAGCAGACAGACAGACCTGCTGCTGCGGCGACCTTAAGGGTGGCGACCTTTTCCTGCCAGGTATGGGTAGTGCAAACCTCTGGAAAGCGGCGGGCATTGGTTTCCAGGTTGCAGTGGTAACGGCTTACGTTCATCGCCTTCAGTTGCTCGGCGTGCTTCTGCTCCAGCAACCCCATGGAGGCACAGAGTTGCATAGTGGTTTCTCGCTGGATTTCACTATAAAGGGCACTGAACTGATTCAAGGCCCGCGTATCAACAGCACGACCACTGGTCACGAGCGAGATCCGATGTACGCCATGCGCTTCATTACTCCGAGCAATACGCATAGCCTCCTCGTAGTCGATCATGCTGTACTCTGGTACGTTAGCTGTAGCATGGTGAGCTGACTGGGCACAGAAACGGCAATCCTCAGTGCAGCCGCCACTGCGCGCGTTGATGATCGAACAGAGGTGGAAATGATCCCCGAGAAAGCGTCGGCGTAGGCGGTCAGCCGCAGACCAAAGCTTAGGCTGATCAGGGTAGCGGGCAAGCAGCAAGGCGGTTTCCCGGCTGAGTACCGTGCCCTCAGTGATCATACTGAAGGTATCTCTGAGCAAATCGGCCATAATCTATCCTCCACGAGGTGGCATATTTGATCCTTGGCAGGGGAGAGGAGAAAAGCTAGGTGAAAGGTATTCTAATCCCTTTCCTAAAGGAAGTACAATCCCTCTGGGAAAGGAATGCGCATTCAGTTGGTAGAGCTACATAGGAACATGTTCTGGCGGAAGATGCGGGCGAAGCTCTCGCCGATCACCACATTGATGCCGTTGACTTCCAAGGCCCAGACCGCGTGGCCGCCGAATTGCTTCAGCCCCTTTTCCCCTTGTTCTGTCAGAAAACGCAGAGTACCATAGTGCCTTCTGTTTTTGCACCATAAATTCAGAAGGAGGAGGAGTCATGAACCAGTTCAACAGCAAGGGCGGTGATCAGAACATTGCGCAGGGTGATCACTCCATCGGTCAGCAGAACAACTACTACAACAGCCTGCCGCCTGCGCCGCCTCCCATCCCCCACTTTCCCCCTTCCCTCGATACCTGCTTCCTTGGCCGCGACAGGGAGTGTGACTGGCTGCTTGATAAACTGTATCCCGGCAAGGTCGTTGCGGTATGCGGGCCGGGTGGCATGGGCAAGAGCGCGTTGGCGGCGCAGGCGGTGTCGCGGCTGGAGTCAGCCCGTTTCCCGGACGGCATCATCCTCCACAGATTCTACGAACATCCCAGAATAGAACAAGCCCTGCAACGCATTGCCAAGGCGTTCGGCATTGAGGCAAAGCCGAGCCTTGAGATTGCCGTGGAAGATGCCCTCGCAGGCAGGAAGGCGTTGCTTGAGCTATCTTCACTTTACCGGACACACCAATTACCCTGACAGGAACAGGAGGTGTGTTTATGGGCTATCGCAGGTACGATTCCGATTTCAAGCGAAAAGCCGTGCGCATGGTTGTTGAAGAGGGAGTTGGTATTCGCGAGGTTGAACGAAGCCTCAGCATCACCTTTGGAGTCTTGAAGGGCTGGGTGGAGAAGCACCGAGAGCATCAGGATGCCGCGTTTGCAGGGCGGCTTATTC